>NZ_BAAGAB020000020.1:0-40048 GCF_047159895.1 Lysobacter xanthus | reverse complement strand
AATCCCGACGACGACGCCGCCTTCCTGCGTGCCGTGCCTCCGGCACGAAGTCCAGCGCCGCGGAATTGATGCAGTAACGCAGCCCCGTCGGCGGCGGGCCGTCCGGGAACACGTGGCCGAGGTGCGATTCGCAGCGCGCGCACTTCACCTCGACGCGCCGCATGCCGTGGGCCGTGTCCTCGTGCTCGGTGACGGCCTCCGGCGTCGCCGGCCGCACGTAGCTCGGCCACCCGCTCCCGGAGTCGTACTTGTCGACGGACAGGAACAGGCCTTCGCCGCAGGCGACGCAGGTGTAGGTGCCCGCGGCCTTGTGGTTCCAGAACTGTCCCGTGAACGCGCGCTCGGTGGCCGAGCATCGGCAGACCGCGTACTGCTCCGGGGTCAGCCGGCTCCGCCATTCCTCGTCGCTGCGTGCCGGCGGCGTGTCCTGCCTGTCGTCCGAACTCATGTCGCCTCCACTGGTTGGGCCCGATCCTGCCGCGTTGCCGCCCCGTCGGGGATACGGCAAGCTAACCGCCCGATGGCCTGAACGCCATTCATTACCGACGGATGCCCCGCGTGCGCAAGACTCTCCGCCTGCTCCCGTTATCGCTGTGCATCGCCCTCGCCCTTCCGGCGATGGCCGCCGAGGACGGGGAGGACTGGAGCCTGTGTCCGCTGCGCGACGCGGTGCCCGCCTTCGACGGCGTGGCGACCTCGACGGACGGCAATTCGAAGACGCGCGTGCAGCAGCCCACCGACATCGAGGGCGATGCGCTCGAGGGTTCGGAGAACGCCGACACGCTCGTGCAGGGCAATGTCCAGCTGCGGCGCGGCGACCAGTTCCTCGGCACCGACCGGCTCGTCTACAACCAGACCACCGGCAACTACAAGGCCGACGGCAGCGTGCGGTACCAGGATTCGGGCATGCGTATCGTCGCCAAGAGCGCCGAGGGCAACCAGGACACCGACACGCACACCATCAGCGACCTCGACTACCAGCTCATGCGCCGGCGCGGCAACGGCGGCGCCGAGAAGATCACGCTGAAGGACGACACCGGCGCGCTGTACGGCGCAACCTACTCGACGTGCGATCCCGGCCAGCGTGCTTGGGAACTGCGCGCGCGAGAAATCGACATCGACATGGCGAAGGGTCGCGGCGTCGCGCGCAACGCCACGCTGCGCATCGGCCGCGTGCCGGTGCTCTACGTGCCGTACTTCCCCTTCCCGACCGACGATCGCCGCCAGACCGGCCTGCTGTATCCGTCGATCTCGAGCTCGAGCCGCAACGGTTTCGACTGGCGCCAGCCGATCTATCTGAACCTCGCGCCAAACTACGACGCCACGCTCTATCCGCGCATCATGAGCAAGCGCGGCGTGCAGCTCGGCGGCGAGTTCCGCTGGCTGTACGGACAGGGCAACGGCACGGTTTACGGCGCCTGGATGCCGAAGGACGACCTGCCCGGTCGCCGCCCGGACCGCTACCTCAACGACATCGCCGGCAACCCGATCCCGGGCGCGACGCTCCCGGAGAACAACCGCGGGCAGTTCGGCCTGAACGCGCTGCACAACATCAACGGTGCCTGGTACGCGCGCGCCAACCTCGGCTGGGTCAGCGACACCCATTACCTCGAGGACTTCAGCAACAGCCTGTACGGCGTCTCGAACTACTTCGTCACCAGCGATGTCCGCGTCGTCGGCAACGGGCGCTATTGGAACGCCGGCGTTTCCGCCGACCACTACCAGCTGGCCGACTACACGCTCAGCGAGGCGAACCTGCCGTACGACCGGCTGCCGCGCGTCTGGGGCCATTGGGCGCAACCGTTCGGTCGCATCCTCGAAGCCGGCGCGGACAGCGAACTCGTCCACTTCCGCCATGCCGACTACGACAACCAGACTGGCCAGTTCGACGGCTCGCGCTTCGACCTGAAGCCGTACGTCGCCGCGAACCTCGATGGCGCGAGCTGGTTCGTCCATCCGCGCCTGGCCTGGCGCTACACCGCCTGGCAGCTCGACGGCGCCTGGCGCGGCGTGCCCGGTTTCGACCGCACGTCGCGGACGCGCAGCCTGCCGATCGCGAGCGTCGACGCCGGCATGTACTTCGACCGCGAGACCGCATTCCGCGGCGAGCGCTACCTGCAGACGCTGGAGCCGCGCCTGTTCTACCTGCGCGTGCCCTACCGCGACCAGAACGGCATCCCGCTGTTCGACACCGGCCCGATGACGTTCAGCTGGGGCCAGCTGTTCCGCGACAACCGCTACAGCGGCCCCGACCGCCAGACCGACGCGAACCAGCTGACCATCGCCGCCACGACCCGCTTCATCGGCGAGTCCGACGGCCGCGAGCGGCTGGCGGTCAGCCTCGGCCAGATCCGCTACTTCGATTCCAGTCGCGTCTTCATTCCCGGTGCCGAGGCCCCTGTCGACCAGGGCAAGTCGGCGTGGGTGATCGACACCAGCTTCGCTCCGAGCGACCGATGGCTGATCAACGGTGCCTACCAGTGGGATCCGAAAATCCGCGGCCAGGACCTCGCAAGCCTGCGCGCGCGCTACCTCGTCGGTGACCGCGGCATCGTCAACCTCGGCTACCGCTACCGCCGCAACACCGCCTACAACCCGGCGGTGCCCGGCAGCGAGCCCGACCTGATCCGCCAGGTCGACCTCTCCTTCCTGTATCCGGTCACGGACAACTGGAGCATCGTCGGCCGGTATTACTACTCGCTGCTCGACCGCAAGCCGTTGGAGCAGATCGCCGGCGTCCAGTGGGAGAGCTGCTGCCTCGCGGTGCGCGCGGTGGCCCGCCGCTACCTGCGCGATCGCTCGGGCAACCTGAACAACGCTCTCCAAATCGAAGTTGAACTGAAGGGTCTGGGGTCGGCCGGGCAGAAGACGGAGCGCGTATTGCGCCGTGCTATTCTCGGTTACGACCGGGATGACCTGTATCTGGTCCCTCCGTCCACGGTGAGTACGCCCGTGACGACCGGCACCTCCACGACTCCAGACCCGACCCCATGAAGACATCCTCCCGCCCGGTGAAGACGCTGCTCGCGTGCCTGCTGTCCGCGACGCTGGCCGCGCCGCTTGCCGCGCCCCTGACCGCCGCCGCCCAGCAGCAGGCCCAGGAGCTCGACCGGATCGTGGCCGTCGTGAACGAGAACGTCGTTCTGCGCAGCGAGCTCGATCGCGCCATCGCGAACATCCGCAGCCAGTACGCCGGCAAGGAAGGCCAGCTCCCCCCGCTCGACGTGCTGCAGAAGCAGGTGCTCGAGCGCCTCGTGCTGAACCGCCTGCAGGTCGCGCGCGCCGAGGAGACCGGTATCCGCGTCAACGACGAGGAAGTCGACCAGGCCGTCGCCGGGATCGCCCAGCAGAACGGCTCGACGCCCGCGCAGCTGCGCGCGCGCGTCACCGCCGACGGGTCGACCTACGAGGAGTTCCGCACCTCGGTCCGCGAGGAGCTGATGCTGCAGCGCCTGCGCCAGCGCTTCGCGCAGGGCCGCATCAACGTGACCGATGCGGAGATCGACGCCGCGGTCGCGGCCACGGCCACCTCGGGCAAGCAGTACCACCTCGCCCACATCCTCGTGGCCCTGCCCGACGGCGCGACGCCCGAGCAGATCGCGACCGCGCAGAAGAAGGCCGAGGGCATCCGCGCCCTGCTCGACCGCGGCGAGATGGAATTCTCCGCCGCCGCGGTGCGCTACTCCGACAGCCCGAACGCCCTTGAAGGCGGCGACCTCGGCTGGCGCGGTGGCGACGAGATCCCGGCTGCGTTCGCCCGCCTCGTCCAGAATCTGCAGCCCGGCCAGGTCAGCGACCCGATCCGCGGCCCGAGCGGCTTCCAGCTGCTTCGTGTGGTCGAGGTCCGTGACGGCAGCAGCGCGCCGTCGCAGATGGTCACGCAGTACCACGGCCGCCACATCCTGATCCGCGTCGGCAACGGCAAGACGGACGACCAGGCGCGTGCGGAGGCCGAGACGCTGGCGGCCCGCCTCGCTGGCGGCGCCGACTTCGCCGAACTGGCGCGCTCGGGCTCGCAGGACCAGAACAGCGCCGGCAAGGGCGGCGACCTCGGCTGGTTCGCGGCCGAGGACTTCGGCCCGGAGTTCGGCGCGCAGGTCACGCTGCTGCAGGACAACCAGGTCTCCAAGCCGTTCCGCACGCAGGCCGGCTGGCACATCCTGCAGCGCCTCGAAACGCGCCAGGCCGATGCCGGGGCGCAGAGCCGCCGTGCGCAGGTCGCCGAGACGATCGGCCGCCGCAAGCTCGAGGACGAGTGGAACCGCTACCTGCGCGAGCTGCGCGGCGAGGCCTACGTCGACGTGCGCCTCGGCACGACCGCGGCCGCAGCCGCGACCCCGGCCGCCTCCGGCGGCTGACGTGATCCCACCCCGGCTCGCGCTGGTCCCGGGCGAGCCGGCCGGCGTCGGGCCGGAGCTGTGTGTCCGGCTGGCCCAGCGCCCGCGGGTGCACGCGCTCGTGGCTTACGCCGACGCCGGCGTGCTGGCCGACGCCGCCCGACGGCTCGGCCTTCCCCTCGACCTCGTCGCGCCGGACGCCCCGGATGCCTCTCGGGCCGGCGCGCTGGGCCTGGTGTCCGTCCCCGTCGCCCACGCCGCCATCCCCGGCCGGCTGGACGTCGCGAACGCGGCCTCCGTCATCGATGCGCTGACGCGCGCTGCCCGCGACTGCCTCGACGGCCGGCTCGATGGGCTGGTCACCGGCCCCGTGCACAAGGCGGTCGTCAACGAGGCCGGCATCGACTACACCGGCACCACCGAACTGCTCGCGCGACTGGCCGACTGCGAGGTGGTGATGATGCTCGGCCATGACGACCTTCGCGTCGCGCTCGTGACCACGCACCTGCCGCTGCGCGCGGTGCCCGATGCGATCACCGCCGCCGCGCTCGAGCGCACGCTGCGCATCGTCGATGCCGCGCTGCGACGCGACTTCGGCTTCGACGCGCCGCGCATCGCCGTGCTCGGCCTCAATCCCCATGCGGGCGAGGACGGCGTGCTGGGCCGCGAGGAGATCGAGGTGATCGCGCCCGCAATGGCGCGCCTGCGCGAAGCCGGCCTCGACCTCACCGGTCCGCTGCCCGCCGACACCGCCTTCCTCCCGGCGAAGCTCTCGGGCTTCGATGCGGTGATCGCGATGTACCACGACCAGGGTCTGCCGGTGCTCAAGTACAGCGGCTTCGAGCGCGCGGTGAACATCACCCTTGGTCTGCCCTATCCCCGCGTCGCGGTGGACCACGGCACCGCGCTCGACCTCGCCGGCACGGGGCGCGCCGATCCGTCGAGCCTGTTCGCCGCGGCCGACCTGTGCGCGCGACTCGCGGCGCATCGCCTCGCCGGCTGAGGCGTTCGCCGCCTCTGGCGGCGCATGCGGGATAATCCGTCGATGAGCAGCCGTCCGTTCACCGAACCGCCGAAGAAGAGCCTCGGCCAGCACTTCCTGCACGACCGCGGGATCATCTCGAACATCGTCCTGGCCGTGGATCCGCAGCCGGGCGATCGCCTCGTCGAGATCGGCCCGGGCCAGGGCGCGATCACCTTTCCGTTGCTCGATCGGCACGGCGAGCTCACCGTCATCGAATTCGATCGCGACCTCATCGCGCCGCTGACGCAGGCGGCGCACGCGCACGGCGCGCTGCAGGTGATCCATCGCGACGTCCTGCAGGTCGACTTCACCGAGCTCGCCGCGGGCGGCACGATCCGCCTCGTGGGCAACCTGCCGTACAACCTGTCGTCGCCGATCCTCTTCCACGCGCTCGACCACGCCGCCGTGGTGCGCGACATGCACTTCATGCTGCAGAAGGAAGTGGTCGACCGCATGGCGGCGGGCCCGGGTAGCAAGGTCTACGGGCGGCTCGGCGTGATGCTGCAGGCCTACTGCCGGGTTACGCCGCTGTTCGACGTGCCGCCGGGCGCGTTCCGGCCGCCGCCGAAGGTCGACTCGGCGGTCGTGCGGCTGGTGCCGAGGCCCGCCTCGGAGATCGCCGTTGCCGACCGCGCGATGTTCGCGAACGTCGTGCGCGATGCCTTCAGCCAGCGCCGCAAGACGCTGCGCAATGCGCTCTCGAAGATCTGCGACGCCGACGCCATCCGCGCCGCGGGCCTCGATCCGCAGCATCGCGCCGAACAGGTGCCGGTCGACGGTTTCGTGGTGCTCGCCAACGCGCTCGCACGCGACGCCGCGTGAAGGCACGCGGTTTCGCCTGCACGCCCCGGCACGTAAACTCCGGCGGATGAACGAACGCCATTCCCCCGCGATCGGCGTCGAGGTGCAGGCCCGCTACCTCGAGGACCAGTCCGAGCCCGAGCAGGACCGCTACGTCTTCGCCTACACCGTGCGCGTGCAGAACCGCGGCGCGGTCGCGGCGAAGCTGCTGGGCCGGCACTGGATCATCACCGACGCCCACGGCCAGATCCGCGAGGTCGACGGCGAAGGCGTGGTCGGCCAGCAGCCGCACCTCGAGCCCGGGCAGGCCTTCGAATACACCTCGGGCGCGGTGCTCGAAACCGACCTCGGCACCATGCGCGGCAGCTACCGCATGGAAGCCGAGGACGGCACGCGCTTCGAGGCGCCGATCCCCGCGTTCACGCTCGCCGTGCCGCGCACGCTGCACTGACCCGCGCATGACGGTCTGGGCCATCGGCGACCTCCAAGGCTGCTACGACGCGACGCAGCGCCTGCTCGAACGCATCGCCTTCGATTCCGCGAAGGACCGCCTGTGGTTCTGCGGCGATCTCGTCAACCGCGGCGGACAGTCGCTGGAGACGCTGCGCCTCGTGCATTCGCTGCGCGCGCACAGCGTCGTCGTGCTCGGCAACCACGACCTCTCGCTGCTCGCGATCGGCGAACGGCGCGAGGAGGAGCAGCGCAAGGTCAACACCGACCTGCAGCGCATCGTCACCGCACCCGATCGCGACGAACTGCTCGGCTGGCTGCGGCAGCAGAAGCTCATGCATGTCGACCGCGAGCTCGGCTGGGCGATGCTGCATGCGGGCATCGCGCCGAAGTGGACGATCGCGATGGCCGAGCGCCATGCGCGGGAAGTCGAGAAGGTGCTGCAGGGCGACCAGCATTCGCGCCTGCTCAAGCACATCTACGGCGACGCCCCGGCGTGGAATCCGCGCCTGGCAGGCATCGACCGCTGGCGCGCGATCATCAACATCTTCACCCGCATGCGCTATTGCAGCCCGCGCGGGCGGATCGCCTTCGAGGACAAGGGGCCGCCCGGCACGCAGCCGGCCGGCCTCTATCCATGGTTCTCGGTCCCCGGCCAGGCGACGCGCGACCTCAAGATCGTCTGCGGGCACTGGTCCGCGCTCGGGCTCTTCATCGGCCACGGCGTGCATGCGATCGACACGGGTGCCGTCTGGGGCGGCAAGCTCACCGCGCTGCGCCTCGACACCGAGGAACTGCAGCTCGTGCAGTCGCCCGGTCGCGACGTGCCGGCGCAGCCGCCGAAGCCGCGACCGCAGCCGCAGGGTCGCGACGGACGTCGCGATCGCGACCGCGGGCGTCGTCCCCGGCCGCAGGCGCCGACGCCCGCCGTCTGACGCACGCTCAGGCGCGCACGAGGTCCACGAAGTCGAACGACGCCGCATGCCGCGCATCGGCGGCATGGTGCTCGCGCGCGGCCTCGCGCCATGCGGCGACGTCGTACGCCGGGAAGTACGCGTCGGCGCGCTCGACGGCAGTGTCGACGCAAGTGAGATGAAGATGGGTCGCGATCGGCAGGGTCGCGGCGAACACGCCGCCGCCGCCGATCACCGCGAGCTCGTCCGCGTTTTCGGCATGCGCACGCTCGATCGCCTCGTCCACGCTGGCGACCGCCTGCATGCCCGCGAAGGGCACGCGCCCACTGCGCGTCAGCACGAGGTTGAGGCGGCCCGGCAACGCCCGACCGAGCGATTCGGCAGTGAGCCGTCCCATCAGGATGGGCTTGCCGAGCGTCAGGGCCTTGAAGCGTTTGAGATCGTCCGGCAGGTGCCAGGGCAGCGTGTTGTCGACGCCGATCGCGCGGTTGCGGTCCAGCGCGACGACGATCGAGATGCGCATCAGACGGCGACAGGCGCCTTGATCGCCGGATGCGGGTCGTAGCCTTCGATCGCGATGTCCTCGAAGCGGAAGCCGAACAGGTCGGTGACCTCGGGGTTCAGCACCAGCTTCGGCAAGGGGCGCGGCTCGCGCGTCAGCTGCTCGCGCGCCTGGTCGACGTGGTTGGAATACAGATGCGCATCGCCCAGCGTGTGCACGAAGTCGCCGACGCCGAGGCCGCAGACCTGCGCGACCATGTGCGTCAGCAGCGCGTAGCTCGCGATGTTGAACGGCACACCGAGGAAGATGTCGCCGCTGCGCTGGTAGAGCTGGCAGCTGAGCTTTCCGTCGGCCACGTAGAACTGGAACATCGTGTGGCACGGCATCAGCGCCATGCGCGGAAGGTCGGCGACATTCCAGGCGCTGACGATCAGCCGGCGCGAATCGGGATTGCGGCGGATCTCGTCGACGACCCACCTGATCTGGTCGATTTCCGAGCCGTCGCTGCCGGTCCAGCGGCGCCACTGCTTGCCGTACACCGGGCCGAGCTCGCCGTCCGCGTCGGCCCACTCGTCCCAGATGCTGACCTTGTTCTCGCGCAGGTAGGCGACGTTCGTCTCGCCGCGCAGGAACCACAGCAGCTCATGCACGATCGAGCGCAGGTGCAGCTTCTTGGTGGTGACGAGCGGGAAGCCTTCGGCGAGGTCGAAGCGCATCTGCCAGCCGAAGACGCTGCGCGTGCCGGTGCCGGTGCGGTCGGCCTTGACCGTGCCCTGTTCGAGCACGTGGCGCAGCAGGTCGAGATACGCGCGCATGTCAGTGCGCCGCCGCCGGCACGGGCTGCAGCGTCGGCTGCCGACGCGACCACCACAGCCAGACCAGGCCGACGAGGATCAGCGGCAGGCTCAGCACCTGGCCCATCGTCACCCAGCCGAACGCGAGGTAGCCGAGCTGCTGGTCGGGCTCGCGCACGAACTCGACCAGGAAGCGGAATGCGCCGTACAGCAGCGCGAACATGCCGCCGACCGCGTAGCGCGGGCGCGGACGGCTCGAGAACCACCACAGCACCGCCGCCATGACGATGCCCTCGAGCACCGCCTGGTACAGCTGCGAGGGATGGCGCGCGAACGCATCGAGCTGCCCGCTCGCATGGAGCTCGCGCAGCTTCTGCATCGGCATCGAGTCGTACGGCGCCTTCAGCGCGCGCGGGAAGATCACGCCCCAGCCGGCACCGGTCGGCTTGCCCCACAACTCGCCGCCGATGTAGTTGCCGAGCCGGCCGAAGCCGAGGCCCAGGGGCACGAGGGGCGCGACGAAGTCCATCGCGTCCATGTAGTGCAGGCGCTGGCGACGGCACCACAGCCAGATGCCGAGCATCACGCCGAGCAGGCCGCCGTGGAAGCTCATGCCGCCTTCCCAGATGCGCAGCAGCATCAGGGGGTTCTTCAGGAAATCCCCGAACGCGTAGAAGAGGATGTAGCCGATCCGCCCCCCGAGCACGACGCCGAGCATCCCGTAGAACAGCATGTCGCCGAAGCCCTGCTCGCTGATGCCGGGCAGGCGGCCGGCCTGTATGCGGCGACGGCCGAGCAGCCAGGCGGCGATGAAGCCGAGCATGTACATGACGCCGTACCAGTGCACCTGGACGGGCCCGAGGTGCAGGGCGATCGGGTCGATGTCGTGCAGGATCGTCATCAGGTCGGCCGACGCGGGAGCGGCCCGTATTGTCGCCGCTGCAGCGGCCGCCGTCATGCCTCAGAGCAGGTGCGGGCGATCGGGCAGCTCGTTGGTGTCGACGTAACCCTGCGGACGCGGGAAATCGCGCTCCATCAGGGCGGAGATCGCCTCGACGGCCCGCAGCACGCCCGCCTCGTGCTCGCCTGCGCGCATCGCGGCCTCCAGGTCGGCGCAGATGGTCGACCAGTCCTCGTCCGCCACGCGTCCATTGAAGCCGCGGTCGGCCACGATCTCGATCGCGCGGTCGGCGAGCAGCATGTAGACCAGCACGCCGTTGTTCGCCTCGGTGTCCCAGACGCGCAGGCGGGTGAAGACCTCCGCGGCGCGCTCGCGCGGGCGATGGTCGACGAGCGCGAGCCGCACCGGCAACGCGGCCTCGACGGCGAAGCAGACCTCGCCGGTGTGGCGGGCCTCGCTCGCCGCGATCGCCGCGGCGATGCGCTCGAGCGCATCGGGCGGGAACGTGCGGGCCGACGACGCGGCGAACAGGTGCCGGAGCGCACGCATCACCAGCTCCCCGAGGCGCCACCGCCTCCACTCATGCCGCCGCCACCGCCCCAGCCGCCACCGCCGCCGAAGCCACCACCGCCACCAAAGCCGCCGCCACCGAAGCCACCGCCCCAGAAGCCGCCGAGCCCCGCGTCGCGCGCGTAGCGCACGCGGCGCCCGCCGGCGAGGCCCATGAAGAAGCCGATCATGCCGCCGATCGCGCCGAACACGATGTTGGCGAGCAGCAGCGCGACGAAGCCGGCCGCGAGGCCACCGGCGATGCCGCGGAAGAACGCGGGCGTGCCGCCGAACAGGCCGCGCACGAAGCGCGCGACGAAGAAGGCGGCGATCAGCGCCAGCAGCGGATTACCGCCGCGTGCGGCCGACCGGGCGGCGCCCTCCGCGCGCGAGGAGGCCATCGGCGGCGGCAGGGCCTCGCCGTCCACCACCTGCGCGATGACGCGCGTCGCCTCCACCAGCCCGCCCGCGTAGTCGCCCTGCCGGAAGTGCGGCGTCATGTATTCGTTGATGACGCGGATGGCCGTGGCGTCGGGCAGCGCACCCTCCAGGCCGTACCCCACCTCGATGCGCGCGCGGCGGTCGTCCTTGGCGATCACGATCAGCACGCCGTCGTCGACCTTCTTGCGGCCGAGCCTGTACTGCTCGAACGCGCGCACGGCGTATTCCTCGATCTCCTCCGGCCGCGTGGTCGGCACCATCAGGATCTGCAGCTGCGCGCCCTTGCGCTGCTGGAGTTCGAGCGCCTGCTGCTCGAGCTGGCGTCGCCTCGCCGCGTCGAGCGTGCCCGTGGTGTCGACGACGGGGGACGTGAGCGGCGGGACCGGCGCGAAGCCGGCCGGCGTCTCGAGCACGGGCGCGGCAACCGGCGCCGGTGCGGGGACGGCCGTGGGGGCCGCGGGTGCGGCCGCAGGCGGCGCGGTCGCGATGGGCGCCGCGGGACCGAGCCCGCGCGGCGGGGTGCTGGGTGCGAGGACCTGCGCACCGGCCGCCAGCGCCGCGGTCAGCAGCGCGGCGGCCAGCCACGGTCGGAGACGCGCGTGCATCGTCGGGCGATCAGCCCTGCGGCGCGGTAGCCGGTGCCGGCGTGGCGGACGGCGCGGTCGACGGCTGCAGCGTGCCCGACGACGGCGCCGGCAACGCCTGCGGTGCGGGGGCGGCAGGCGCCTGCGTCGGCGCGGTGTTCACCGGCGGCGGCGTGCCGAAGTCGACGGTCGGTGCGCTCGAGATCTGCGCCTCGTTCTCCACCGCGAAGTTCGGCCGCACCTTGTAGCCGAACATCTTGGCCGTCAGGTTGGTCGGGAACTGGCGCAGGTAGGTGTTGTAGTCCTGCACGGTGGCGATGTAGCGCTGGCGCTCGACCGCGATGCGGTTCTCCGTGCCTTCCAGCTGCGCCTGCAGCTGCAGGAAGTTCTGGTCGGCCTTGAGCTGCGGATAGTTCTCGCTGACCACGAGCAGGCGGCCGATGGCGCTCTGCAACTGCGACTGCGCGGCCTGGAACTGCGCGAGCGAGTTCGGATCGTCCGCATTGACGTTGATGCTGCCGACGCGCGAGCGGGCCTCGGTCACCTCGGTCAGCACGCGCTCCTCGTGGCTCGCGTAGCCCTTCACCGTGGCGACGAGGTTCGGCACCAGGTCGGCACGACGCTTGTAGACGTTGAGCACCTGCGACCAGGCGGCATTCACCGCCTCGTCCTTCTGCTGGATGGTGTTGTAGCCGCAGCCGCTGAGCAGCGTGGCGAGCGTCAGCAGGAGCAGGGCGTGGAGCGTCTTGCGCATGGCGGGCCTCGGTCGTCGTCCGGCGTGGGCGGCAGGGCGTCATCCTGCCCCAAGCGGCAATAAATACGACGTGACGGGGCCCGGGCGCTACTCCGGGACGACGCGCCGCGCCGCGCGGCGACGGGCGGTCAGGTTGAGGATCTCGACCACGGCCGAGAACGCCATCGCGCCGTAGATGTAGCCCTTCGACAGGTGCAGGCCGAAGCCTTCGATGACGAGGTAGATGCCGACCAGCACGATGAAGGCGAGCGCCAGCATCTTGATCGTCGGGTTCTCGTCGATGAAGCGGCCGAGCGGCTTGGACGCGAGCAGCATCACCGCGACCGCCAGCAGGATCGCGCCGACCATCACCGCACGCTGGTTGGCCATGCCGACCGCAGCGATCACCGAGTCGAGCGAGAACACGATGTCGATCACCGCGATCTGCGCGATCACCATTCCGAACGCGGCTACCGGCTTGGTGTGCACGTCCGCTTCCTCGGGCTCGCCGACGATCAGGTCGCGGATCTCGCCGGTGCCCTTCACCAGCAGGAACAGGCCGCCGACGATGAGCACGAGGTCGCGCACGGAAATCCCGCGGCCGAGCACCGTGAACAGCGGATCGGTGAGCCCGGCGAGCCAGGCGAGCGTGAGCAGGAGCGCGATGCGGGTGATGCAGGCCACCGCGATGCCGAAGCGGCGTGCACGGTCGCGCTGGTGCGCGGGCAGCTTGCTGACGGCGATCGAGATGAAGACGAGGTTGTCGATGCCCAGCACGATCTCGATCGCGCTCAGGGTCACCAGCGTGATCCAGGTCTGGGGGTCGAGCAGCATCTCCATCACCGGGCGTCCGTCGTCATCGGGTCGCGCAGTTTACGCGGCCGGCGCCATCAGGCGGGGCAGCAGGATCGCGCCCCAGGTCAGCAGCACATTGAGCATCATCACGAAGACGGCGGCCGAGCCCATGTCCTTCGCGCGGCCGGCGAGCTCGTGGAATTCGGCGCCGTAGCGCTCGATCACCGCCTCGATCGCGGAATTGAGCAGCTCCACGGCCATCACCGCCAGCATCGAGCCCATCAGCAGCGCGCGCTCGACGCCGCCCTGCCCCAGCCACCAGGCCAGGGGCGCGAGCAGCACGAACAGCCAGACCTCGAGGCGGAACGAGGATTCGTGGATCCAGGCGGCGCGCAGGCCCTGCATCGACCACTTGGCCGCCTTCAGGATGCGCATCGGATGGCGAGGCAGGTGCCCGACGGTGTCGGCCATGGGAGTCGTCCCGGACGGTCGGCCCGGGGCACCGCCGTCGTCGCGGAGATCGGTCGCGCGGCTCCCCGGACCGCGCCCGGGGATTCTCGCATGCGCCCGGCGCCGATCAGGGAACGAGGTCTTCCTCGTGGATCGCGACGCCACGGCTGCCGTCCGGGCGGATCCAGCCGCGGAACATGCTGCCGCTGTTGAAGGGCATTGCGATGTTGCCGTCGCGGTCGAGCGCGATCGCGCCGCCGTCGCCGCCCATCGCCGGGATGATCCTGTTGATCACCTCCTCGGCCGCCTGCGCGAGCGGCGTGCCGAGATAGGCCACCCGTGCGCAGATGTCGTGCGCGGCATTGGCGCGGATGTAGAACTCGCCCCAGCCGGTGCCGGAGACGCCGCAGCGGTCGTCCGCCCATGTGCCCGCGCCGATGATCGGGGCATCGCCGACGCGGCCCCAGCGCTTGTTGGTCATGCCGCCCGTGCTCGTGCCCGCGGCGATGTGGCCGGCGCGATCCAGGGCGACGGCGCCGACGGTGCCGTAGTAGCGGCGCCCGTCGGCATCGAGCGAGGCCGACTTCGCCTTCTCCTCGCGCTGCGCCTTCTCGAGCTGCTGGCGCCGGTTCGGCGTGTCGAACCAGCTGTTGGGCACGCGCTCGATGTCCTTCTGCGTGTCGGCGAACGCTTCCGCGCCGGCACCGGCCAGCATCACGTGCGGGCTGCGCTCCATCACCGCGCGGGCGAGCTTGATGGGGCTGCGCACGGTGGTGACGCCGGCGACCGCACCGGCGCGACGCGTGTGGCCTTCCATCACCGCCGCATCGAGTTCATGCCCGCCCTTGGCGTTGAATACCGCGCCCTTGCCGGCGTTGAAGCGTGGCGATTCCTCGAGCACGCGGATCGACGCTTCCACCGCGTCGAGTGCCGCGCCGCCGCGCTGCAGCACGGCGTTGCCGGCATCGAGCGCGCGCTCGAGCGTGTCGTGGATCTCGCGCCGATCGGCGGCATCGAGCGACTCCCTCGGGACGAACCCGGCACCGCCATGGATGACCAGCGCGGTGCGCGTCGGCGGGCTGGACGGCGCAGGCGATTGGGCGGAAGCGGTCATGGCGAAGGCGAGCAGGACGGCGGGTGCGAGGCGCATGTCGGGTTTCCCTGGGGACGCGCCGAGCATAGCCGCAGGCGCCACCGCGGGGCTCGAAACGACGCACCGTTTCGACGCCGCACTGCAACAAGGTTCTTGACCGGAGCATCACGTTGCTGACCGATCCGACGGATGGTGCGCGGGGCCGTCGAGACGCGTGAAACCCCTGAAAACAAGCGCATTCGCGTCATGGGAACGCACGCGTACGGCAGCGCATGCAACGGGCGAAATGAACGCGATCGGACAGACGGCGTTGACACCGTTCAACGGGCGTTCGGATTGTCGGCGCGCGCCGCAGTCCGGCGCGACTCCCGGTCGCCACGGTGGTACCGGGCTCCCCCTTCTGATGGAGCAGCAATGAACAACAAGCGCATTCTCGCGGTCGCCGTTTCCCTCGTCCTCTGCTCGACGGCCGCCAGCGCCGGCACCCTCGTCCGCGCCGCGAAGGAGCGGGTCGACAACCAGTACATCGTCGTCCTCAAGCCGGACAGCCTCGGCGTGCCGGCCGGGCTCGCCCGCGAGCAGGGCCTCGCGCGTGCAGCGGAAAACGCCGCCGTCGACCTCGTGGCGCGGCACGGCGGCGACGTGAAGCTGATCTACCGCAACGCGCTGCAGGGCTTCGTGGTGCGCGCACCGGAAGCGGTGGTGACGCGGATGCTGAAGGACCCGCGCGTCGCGTTCGTCGAGGAGGATGCGATCGTGCACGTGGACGCGACGCAGAGCGGCGCGACCTGGGGCATCGACCGCATCGACCAGCGCGCGCTTCCGCTGAGCGGAACCTACACCTACGACTACACGGGCTCGGGCGTGCGCGCCTACGTCATCGACACCGGCATCCTCGCAAGCCACAGCGAATTCGGCGGCCGCGTGCTGTCGGGGTACAGCGCGATCAGCGACGGCCGCGGCACCACCGACTGCAACGGCCACGGCACGCACGTGTCCGGCACGATCGCCGGTGCGACGTACGGCGTCGCGAAGTCGGCGCGCCCGGTGCCGGTCCGCGTGCTCGGCTGCGACGGCTCGGGCACCAACTCGGGCGTGATCGCGGGCATCGACTGGGTTCGCTACAACGCAGTGAAGCCGGCGGTCGCGAACATGTCGCTCGGCGGCGGCGCCTCGTCGGCCGTCGACACGGCGGTGAACAACCTGTCGAACTCGGGCGTGCCGGTCGTGGTCGCCGCGGGCAACGACAACGCGAACGCGTGCAACTACTCGCCGGCACGCGCGGCCGGGGCGATCACCATCGGCTCGACCACCTCGTCCGACGCGCGCTCGTCGTTCTCCAACTACGGCTCCTGCGTCGACCTGTTCGCCCCCGGCAGTTCGATCCGCTCGGCCTGGTACACGAGCACGACGGCGACGAACACGATCAGCGGTACGTCGATGGCGTCGCCGCATGTTGCGGGCGCCGCGGCGCTCTACTTGCAGCGCGTGCCATCGGCGACGCCATCGCAGGTCCGCAGCTGGCTCACGGGCAACGGCACCACCGGCCGGATCTCGGGCGTGAACGGTTCGCCGAACATCCTGCTCTACTCGCGTTGATGCTCGAAGCTTGACGGAAGGCGGCCCTCGGGCCGCCTTCCTTCGATCACTGCGAGCGGAGCGCTTCGATCGGATCGAGCCGCGACGCCTTGCGCGCCGGATAGAAGCCGAAGAACAGGCCCGTCGCGATCGAAAAGCCCGCGGCGAGCAGGATCACGCTGCCGTCGAGCTTCACCGGAAGCGAGCCGAACTTCTCGACCGCGAGCGCGCCGCCGATGCCGATGAGGATTCCGAGCGCGCCGCCGATCAGCGAAATCAGCATCGCTTCGGCGAGGAACTGGCGCTGGATGTCCCGCGGCCCCGCGCCCACGGCCATGCGCAGGCCGATCTCGCGGATTCGCTCGGTCACGGACACCAGCATGATGTTCATGATGCCGATGCCGCCCACGATCAACGAGATGCTCGCGACCGCGCCGAGCAGAAGGCCCATCAGCCTCGTGGCCTGCGTGCGCGTGGCGACCACCTGCGCGATGTTGCGCACGTTGAAGTCGTCCTCGTCGCCGGGCTGGATCTTGTGGCGCTGGCGCAGCAGCGCCTCGATCTCGCCCTGCGCGTAGTCGAGGTCCTTCGCATCGGCGACGCCGACGGCGATCTGCATCACCGCACCCGCGGGCAGGCCCATCGCGCCCATCAGGCGCCTCCGCGCGGTTTCCAGCGGCACGACGACGAGGTCGTCCTGGTCCTGCCCGAAGCCGCCCTGCCCCTTCGACTTGAACACGCCGGCGACGGTGAACGGCGTGCGCCCGAGGCGCACCGTCTGCCCGACCGCTTCCTCGTCGCCGAACAGCGTGCGGCGCACCGTCTCGCCGAGGATCACCGACTTGCCGCCGGCGTAGTCGGACTGCGTGAAGCCGTCGCCGGCCGCAAGCTCCCAGGCGTTGATCGCGAACCAGTCGGCCTCGACGCCCTGCCACTGCGTCTGCGCATTGTTCTCGGCGAACACCACCTGCGTGCTGCCGCGCAGCGACGACGCGACGTACTGCACCTGTGGCACGTCCTGGCGGATCGCCGCGGCGTCGCCGTCGCTGAGGGTGAAGAAGCTGCCCGAGGACATCCGCACGCCGCCGAAGCCACGACCCTGGCCCGGGCCGACGTCGAGGCGGTTCGAGCCGAGGCCCGAGACGAGCTTGTCGATCTCCGCCTGCGTGCCCTGCCCGACCGACACCATCACGATCACCGCGGCGATGCCGATGATCACGCCGAGCGACGTCAACGCGCTGCGCATCCAGTTGCCGCGCAGCGAAAACGTCGCGGTACGAAGCGTCTCGCCGAGCCTCATGGCATGCCCTCCGGGCGGGGGGCGGGCGGCGCGATGTCCGGCACGCGGGTCTCGTCGTCCTGCTCGTGCAGCTCGCCGTCGCGCATCACGAACACGCGGTCGGCATGCAGCGCGACTTCCGGATCATGCGTGATCAGCATGACGGTGTGGCCGTCGTCGCGCAGTTGCTTGAACAACGCGAGGATCTCCTCGCCGGTCTTCGTGTCGAGCGCGCCCGTGGGCTCGTCGGCGAGGAGCACCGGCGGCGAATTGATCAGCGCCCGCGCGATCGCCACGCGCTGCTGCTGGCCGCCCGACAGTTCGGTCGGCCGGTGGTGCAGGCGCGCGCCGAGGCCGACCGACTCGAGCGCGGCCTGCGCGCGTTGCAGGCGCTCGGCGCGCGGGATGTCCGCGTAGCTGAGCGGCAGGGCGACGTTCTCGAGCGCGTCGAGGCGCGCCAGCAGGTTGAAGCCCTGGAAGACGAAACCGATGTTGCCGAGCCGCAGGACGGCGCGCTGCTCGGCGTCGAGCGTGGCCACGTCGACACCGCCGCAGCGGTAGACGCCCTCGCTCGGCGTGTCGAGGCAGCCCAGCAGGTTCATGAGGGTCGACTTGCCGGAGCCCGACGGGCCCATGATGGCCACGAATTCGCCACGGCCGATCCACAGGTCCACGCCGCGCAGGGCGACGACCTCGGCTTCGGTACCGGGCGAATAGACCTTGCCGAGGCCGCGCGTCTCGATGACGGCCTCGCTCATTTCGCCTTGCGCTCCGCACCGGTGATCACGACGTCGCCGGGCTTGATCGCACCGGAGACCTCGGTGTTGGTGCCGTCGCTCGCGCCCAGCCGCACCATCGCCATCTTCGGCTTGCCGTCGACCAGCAGGTAGACCGGCGCACGACGCGCGGCCAGCAACGTGTCGAGCCCGCGATCCCAGCGCTGCTGCTGCTCCTCGCGCAGCGTCGCGCGGAACGCGCCGAACTGCTGGGCCATGCGCTCGGCCATGCGCTGGCGCATCGCACCGGAGTCGGCGCCGCCCGGTGCGCCACCGCCGCCCGGACGCGCGCCGCCGCCCGGTGCCGCAGCGAACAGGCGGTTGCCACCCTGCTGCTGCATCTGCGCGCGACGCGCCGCCATCCGCTGGCGCACCTGCTCGACTGCCGCGTCGAACGCGGCACGCTGCGTCGCGTCGAGCCCGAGCGAAGCCGCGAGTTTCGGCAGCTCCTCGGTGACGCCGCCGCGCCCGCCCGACGGGCCGGCATCGGCCTGCATCGCCGCGGCTTCCTCGTCGCTCGGTTTGTAGCGCAGCGCCGCGTTCGGCACGCGCAGCACGCCGTCTCGACGGCTCACCTCGATCTCGGCGTTCGCGGTCATGCCCGGCAGCAGCCGGCCGTCGTCGTTCTCGACCTCGATCACGACCGGATAGGTCACGACGTTGTTGGTCGTCGTCGCCGACAGGCGCACCTGCGCCACGCGGCCGGTGAAGCGGCGATCGGGAAACGCGTCGACGGTGAACGAGGCCCGCTGGCCGACGTCGACCTGGCCGATGTCGGCCTCGTCGACGGCGAGCTCGATCTTCATCTTCGACAGGTCTTCCGCGAGCTTGAACAGCTCCGGCGCCTGGAAGCTCGCGGCGACGGTCTGGCCGGGTTCGATGGTGCGCGTCAGCACCACGCCATCGACGGGCGAGCGGATCTCGCTACGACCCAGGTTGAGCCGCGCGGTGCGCGTGCCCGCCTGCTGCTGGGTGATCTGCGCGCGGTTCGCGGCCAGCTGCGCGCGCGCGCGCTCCAGCGTGCTGCGGGCGAGGTCGACGTCGGCCTGGGCCACCAGCTTCTGCCGGCCGAGGTCGGCCTTGCGGCGGTAGTCGAGCTCGGCATTGCGCAGCGCGGCTTCGGCCTCGGCGGCATTGGCGCGCGCGGCATTCACCGACGCGCTGCCCTGCGCGATCTGCGCCTCGTAGGTGCTCGGGTCGATGCGCGCGAGCACCTGCCCGCGACGCACGCGATCGTTGAAGTCGACCATCACGTCGGTTACCCGGCCCGAGACCTCGCTGCCGACGACGACCGTGGAGATCGCGCTCAGCTGGCCGGTCGAGGAAATGACGACGCGGATGTCGCCGCGCTCGGCGCGAGCGGTGCGGTAGCCGCCCTCGTCGGTCGCCGCGGCGCGGTGCTTCTTCCAGTACAGGCCGCCGGCGACGGCCAGGGCGATCAGGGCGACGGCGCCGATCAGGCGGCGGCGGGCGGGACGGGGTGCGGCAGGCGCGGGTCGGCTCATGCGGAAAGGGGCGTCGGGAAGGCGTGCAGGATGGCGTAAACGGGGGAAACGCACGAAGGCGCGACCCGTTGACAGGCGGTCAGCGGCGAAGCCGGATCGTCGCCACTGTGCCCTGTCCCGGCGTGCTGTCCAGCTCCACCGGCCAACCGAAGCGTTCCCCCAGTCGACGCACGATCGACAGGCCGATGCCCATCCCGTCGCTGCCGTCGCGGTCGTGCCGGTAGAAGGCATCGAAGGCGCGCGTGAGCGTTTCGCCCGACATGCCCACCCCGGTGTCGCGGACCTCGATCCGGTCGGGTGTCAGCACCACCTCGACGCGGCCCCGCTCGGTGAAGCGCACCGCGTTGCTCAGCAGGTTGCCGACCATCAGCGAGAGCACGCGCCGCGGCGCGTCGACCACCGCGCCGCCCTCGTCGCGGACGATCACCTCGACGGGCTTGTCGCCGATGAGGCCGCGCGCGATCTCGACCTCGTCGTCGACCACCTCGTGCACGTCGAAGCGCTCGCTCTCGGCGTCGATCTCGGCGTCGCGGGCGAGGATGAAGAAGGCGTCGATCACCGCCTGCATGTCGTGGCCCGCGCGCTGGACGCGGTTGACCGCCCGGCGCGACCGCTCGGGGATCTCGGGGTCGGCCGCCATGATGTCGGAGGCCACGCGGATCACGGTGAGCGGCGTGCGCAGCTCGTGGCTGGCATCGCGGGTGAACTGCCGCTCGCGGTCGACGAATTCGGCCACCCGTCCGGCCATCCCGCGCAGGGCATGCGCGAGGCGCCGCACCTCGAGCGTGGAGTCGACCGGCAGGTTGTGCGGCGCGAGCGCATGGGTGTCGCCGCTGCGCGGGTCCCAGCGGGCGACGACGCCGGCGAGCCAGCTCACCGGCGCGACCATCCGCTTGGAGGTGCGATAGGTGAGCCACGCCGAGACGTACGTCACCAGCAGGGCGAGCAGCAGGCTGAGCCCGCCGGTCCAGAAGACGGCGGCATCGTTGTAGGCGGGGTCGAACCGGATGTAGAGCGTGCCCTCGCCGCGACGCTCGACGTACGTGGCCGGCGAGCCCCACAGCGGCACGTGGGCGCCCGCATCGGCGGCGCGCAGCTCGGCCGGCAGCGGGGTGACGTCGCCACCGGCCGGCACGAAGTACGTGGACATCCGCGAGTTGCGCGGCATCGGCGCGGCCGGGGCCTCGCGTCGCTGGACCCAGATGCTCGCCGCCTCATCCGAAAGCCGGTCACGCAGCAGCACCTGGCGGACACCGAGCTCCGCGCAGGCGACGCCGAGCGCCATCACCAGGCTCGCGACGAGCGCCTGGACGATGAACGCGATCTTGATTTTCCGGGGAAGCCCGTGGGCCATCGGGGGCGCCGGATCACTCCGGCGGCTGGGAGATGTCCGCGATACGGTAACCGGCCGACTGCACCGTGTGCAGCAGCTGCTTGTCGAACGGCTTGTCGATCGTCTTGCGCAGGTTGTACAGGTGGCTGCGCAGCGTGTCGGAATCCGGCAGGCCGTTGCCCCAGATCTCGCGCTCGATCTCCTGGCGGCTCACCACGCGGGGCGACTCGCGCATCAGGATGGTGAGCAGGCGCAGGCCGATCGGCGAGAGCTGCAGTTCGACGCCGCCCCGGGTCACGCGCAGGCTGGCCGGGTCGAGCACCAGGTCGGCGACCTTCAGCACCTCCCCGCCCACCTGCCGGCGCTCGCGACGGATCAGGGCGCGCAGGCGGGCCTCGAGTTCCTGGATCGCGAAGGGCTTGGTCAGGTAGTCGTCGGCGCCGGCGGACAGGCCGGTGAGCTTCTCGTCGAGCGTGTCGCGGCTGGTCAGCATCAGGACCGGCGTCGACTTGCGCGCTTCCTCACGCAGCCGCTTGCACACTTCCACGCCGTCCAGGCGCGGCAGCATCAGGTCCAGCACCAGCACGTCGTAGCTGTTCTCGGCCGCCAGCCGGTAGCCGTCGAGGCCATCGGAGGCGTAGTCCACCTCGAAGCCGCGGCTCTCGAGGTATTCGCCCATCATCTCGGAAATGTTGCGGTTGTCCTCGATGATGAGAACAAGGCCGCCGTCTCGGTTGGTCTGCATCGGGGGAGCCCTCCTTCAGTTTTGTGAAAGGTGCCCGGCGCCGAGTCTAGACGCTGTGAAGAACCCCGGTTTCACTCAAACCTTCCTGACTTCGATGAACGAACGAATCCTGAGCCCCCTGCTGCTGCTTGCCGCGAACGTCTTCATGACCTTCGCCTGGTACGGCCACCTCAAGTTCAAGGCCGCGCCGCTGCGCTGGGTGATCCTGGCCAGCTGGGGGATCGCGCTGTTCGAGTACTGCCTGCAGGTGCCCGCCAACCGGCTGGGCGCTCGGGTCTACAGCGCGCCCCAGCTCAAGGGCATGCAGGAGATCCTCACGCTCGTGGTCTTCGCGGCGTTCTCGACGTGGTACCTCGGACAGCCGCTCAAGTGGAACCACTGGGTCGGTTTCGCGATGATCGCCGTGGCCGGTTGGCTCATCGCGCTCGACTGAGCCGCGCGCACTGCGGGGACCCGTGATGGATCGTTTCGAGAGCTTCCGCGAGTTCTATCCCTTCTATCTGTCCGAGCATTCGCACCCGGTCAGCCGCCGGTTGCACTTCGTCGGCAGCTGGGGCGTGCTGGCCTTCATCGCCGCGGCGGCCTTCACGCGCGACGCGCGCTGGCTGCTGGGCGCACCGCTGTGCGGCTACGGCTTCGCGTGGATCGGGCACTTCATGTTCGAGAAGAACCGGCCCGCGACGTTCCGCCATCCGCTGTGGTCGCTGATGGGCGACTGGGCGATGTTCGTCGACGTCCTGCGCGGCCGCGTGCGGCTGTAACGGAAGACCCGCGCGGCTCAGCGCCGCTCTTCGGCCTTCGCGCGGTTCCAGTAGCCGTCCTGTGCATCGAGGTCGAGTGCGGCGAGGTCGACGCCGTCGGCGGCGGCCAATCGCTCCATCGCACGGAACCGCCGCTCGAACTTCGCGTTCGCCCGGCGCAGCGCCACGCCGGGGTCGACCTTCGCATGCCGTGCGAGGTTCGCGGCCACGAACAGCAGGTCGCCGATCTCGTCCTCCAGGCGATCCTGCGCGCCGGCCTCGCCCGCGGCGCGTGCGTCGAATTCGACGCGCACCTCGTCGATCTCCTCGTGCAGCTTGTCGATGACCGGCGCGGGGCCGGGCCAGTCGAAGCCGATCGTCGCCGCGCGCTTCTGCAGCTTCACCGCGCGCTGCCATTCGGGCAGTCCGCGCGCGATCCCGGCCAGCAGCGACGTGTCCGCCTCGCCCCTCGCCTCGCGCTCGGCGCGCTTGAGCGATTCCCAGTCGGCGAGCTGCGCGTCGGCGTCGTCGCGTGCGGCGACATCGGCGAAGACGTGCGGATGCCGGCGGATCATCTTGTCGTTGATCGACGCGACGACGTCGCCGAAGTCGAACGCGCCCTGCTCCTGCGCCATGCGCGCGTGGAATGCCACCTGCAGCAGCAGGTCGCCGAGTTCGTCACGCAGGTCGCCGAGGTCGCCGCGGTCGATCGCATCGGCGACTTCATAGGCTTCTTCGATCGTGTACGGCGCGATGGTCGCGAACGTCTGCTTCACGTCCCAGGGGCAGCCGCCGTCGGGATCGCGCAGGCGCGCCATGATCGCGACGAGCGTCGCGACGTCGCGCGGATCGCCGTCGAGGCTCACGAGGCGCGCGCCGCCTGGGCGGCTTGCGTCCATGCGGCCCACGGAAGGGCCGGGTCGCCGACCGCGATGAAGTCGCCGTTGAGCAGCGTCTCGCGCACGTTGTAGCGCAGCGGCCGGCCGCGCGGATCGACCACCTGCCCGCCCGCGCCTTCGAGGATCGCCTGCCCCGCGGCCGTGTCCCATTCGCAGGTCGGGCCGAAGCGCGGATAGACGTCGAGGCCGCCCTCGGCGATGCGGCAGAACTTCAGCGAGGAGCCGAGGTTGACCTGCTCGACGTCGCCGCCCGCGCGCATCGCCTCGATGAAGGCCTCGCTGCGGCCGTCGCGGTGCGACCGGCTCGCCGCCACGCGCAACGGCGCCGACGACGGGCCGATGCGCATCGCGGCGTCGGCGGCCTCCGCGCGTTCACGACGGAAGGCGCCGAGGCCCGGCCCGCCGTGCCAGGCGACGTCGGTCACGGGCGCCTGGATGACGCCCCACGTCGCGACGCCGTCCTCGACGAGCGCGATGTTGACGGTGAACTCGCCGTTGCGCTTCACGAATTCGCGGGTGCCGTCGAGCGGATCCACGATCCACAGCCGCGACCACGCGCGCCGCACCTCCGGCGCGACCTTGTGCTCGGCTTCCTCCGACAGCACGGGAATGTCGGGCGTCAGCCGTGCGAGGCCTTCGGCGATGCAGCGATGCGAGGCGAGGTCGGCCTCGGTGAGCGGCGACGCATCGGTCTTGCGCTCGACGTCGAAGTCTTCGCGGTAGACGCGCAGGATCGCGCGGGCGGCGTCGTAGGCGAGGTCGACGACGGCCTCGCGCAGGGTGGAATCGATCAACTCTGGGTCCTCAGCCACTCGCGGGCGATGAACAGCGCCGCGATGGAGCGGCCCTCGGAAAAGTCCTCGCGCAGGATCAGTGCATCGAGTTCGGCGAGCTTCCACGGCACCACGTCGAGCGGCTCGGGCTCGTCGCCCGGCAGCTGCTCCGGATACAGGTCGCGCGCGATCACGAGCTGCGCGGAGTGGCTCATGTAGGTCGGCGCGAGGGAAAGCTCGCGCAGGCGCAGCAGCGAACGCGCGCCGTAGCCGGCCTCCTCCTTGAGCTCCCGGTCCGCGGCTTCCTCGGCCGTCTCGCCGCGGTCGATGCGGCCCTTCACCAGCCCCAGCTCGTAGCGATGGAAACCGGCCGCGTACTCGCGCACCAGCAGCACGGTCTCGGCGTCCAGCATCGGCACCACGACGACCGCCCCATGCCCGCGCCCGTGCAGGCGCTCGAACTGGCGGCGTTCGCCGTTGCTGAATTCGAGGTCGAGCCGCTCCATGCGGTACGGCCCGGCGTCGTGCTCGGTCACGCCGTGGATGGTCGGCAGCGTCTTCATGCGGGTCTCGTCGGGAGGCCCGCGCGACGCGGGATAATGGCGGGATGAACAGGCTCGATCACGATGCGACCATCCTAGCAGGGGCTCGCGAAGGCACCGCCGATGCCTGGCGCCGCCGCGACCTCGACGTGCTCTGGCACCCCTGCACGCAGATGCGCGAGCACCCGGACCGCCTGCCGCTGCTGCCGATCGCCTCGGCCGAGCGGGAGTGGCTCGTGGGCATGGACGGCCGCCGCACGCTGGACGCGGTCTCCAGCTGGTGGACCTGCCTGCACGGGCATGCCGAGCCGCGGATCGCCGAGGCCATCGCACGGCAGGCGCGCACGCTCGAGCACGTGATCCTCGCCGGTTGCACGCACGAGCCGGCGGTGACGCTCGCCGAGCGGCTGCTCGCGATCGCGCCGCGCCAGGCGGGCCGTCCGCCGCTGGCGAAGGTCTTCTATGCGGACAACGGTTCCGCCGGCGTGGAAGTCGCGCTGAAGATGGCCTTCCACTGGTTCCGCAATGCAGGCGAATCGCGGCGCACGAAGTTCGTCG
This sequence comes from Lysobacter xanthus, assembly GCF_047159895.1. Taxonomy (NCBI): domain Bacteria; kingdom Pseudomonadati; phylum Pseudomonadota; class Gammaproteobacteria; order Lysobacterales; family Lysobacteraceae; genus Lysobacter; species Lysobacter xanthus. The sequence goes on along the minus strand of NZ_BAAGAB020000020.1, from coordinate 14,952 downwards.
CGCTCGACAACAGCTACCACGGCGAAACCCTGGGCGCGCTCGCGGTGGGCGACATCCCGCTCTATCGCCGCGTGTACGCACCCCTGCTCGCGGAAGCGCTGTTCGCGCCGTCGCCCGATGCCTTCCTCGCGGGGGACGGTGAGACCGCCGAACAGCGCGCGCACCGCGCGGCCGATGCGCTCGGCGCCTTGCTGGCCGAACACGGCGGCGACGTCTGCGCGATGATCCTGGAGCCCCTCGTGCAATGCGCCGGCGGCATGCGCATGCACCATCCCGCCTACCTGCGTCGCGCGCGCGAGCTCTGCGATGCGCACGGCATCTTCCTGATCGCCGACGAGATCGCGGTCGGCTTCGGTCGCACCGGCACGATGTTCGCGTGCGAGCAGGCGGGCATCGCACCCGACCTGCTCTGCCTGTCGAAGGGCCTCACCGGCGGCGCGCTGCCACTCGCGGCGGTACTCGCCACGCAGCGGATCTACGACGGCTTCCTCGACGATTCCCGCGAGCGGGCCTTCCTGCATTCGCACAGCTACACCGGCAATCCGCTGGGCTGCGCCGCCGCGCTGGCCTCGCTCGACATCTTCGAGCAGGACGACGTGCTGGCCCGCAATGCGGGCACGGCGCTCGAGCTCGAGTCGCGCGCGGCGGCGTTCCGGAACGATCCGCGCGTGGTCGACGTGCGTCGCACCGGCATGATCGTCGCGATCGAGATGGCGGCCGACCGTCTGGAGGGCGCGGACGGTACGGCGGTCGAGATCGCCGGCGGGCGCGGGCTTCGCGCCTACCGCGCCGCGGTCGCGCATGGCGTGCTGCTGCGTCCGCTCGGCGACGTCCTGTACTGGTTGCCGCCGTACTGCATCGGCGACGACGCGCTCGACCTGCTCGCGGACGCCACGCGCGTCGCGCTCGACGCCGCCTTCGGAGACGCCGCATGCGCCTGACCCGCGTCCACGTGCCGCAAGCCTTCGCCCCGGGCGACGAGGTCGTGCTGCCCGAAGGCCCCGCCGCCCACCTGACGCGCGTGCTGCGGCTCGGCGTGGGGGACGACTGCATCGCCTTCAACGGCGACGGCCACGACTACGCCGCGACGCTGTCGGTGGTCGGCAAGCGCGAGGCGCGCCTGCGCATCGGCGCGGCTACGCCGGTCGATCGCGAGTCCCCGCTCGGCCTGGTGCTGCTGCAGGGCGTCGCCAAGGGCGAGAAGATGGACCTGATCCTGCAGAAGGCCACCGAACTCGGCGTGCGCGAGGTCGTCCCGGTGTGGTCGCAACGGAGCGACGTCAAGCTCGACGGCGACCGTGCCGCCAAGCGCCTCGACCACTGGCGGAGCGTCGTCGCCTCGGCCTGCGAGCAATGCGGCCGTGCGGTCGTACCGGTCGTGCAGGCACCGCTGTCGCTGCGGGCGGCGCTCGACGGGCTCGCCGCGCACGACCTGCGGCTGCTGCTGGACCCCACGGGCGCGCACTCGCTGCCATCGCTCGAGCTGGCCCCGGCGTCCACCGTGTGCCTGGCCGTCGGTCCCGAGGGCGGCTGGTCGCCGCTCGATCGCGAGGCGCTGCAGTGGGGCGGCTTCGGCGGGCTGCGGCTCGGGCCGCGCATCCTCCGCACCGAGACGGCGGGGCTCGCGGCGATCGCCGCGCTGCAGGCGCGCTTCGGCGACCTCGCCTGACCCGGAAACGAACGGGGCCGCATGTGCGGCCCCGGGGCGTGCTGCAGTGCGGGCGGCGGTCAGGCCGCGTCGCGCAACTCGTGCAGGCACTGCTCGATGTGCAGCAGATCCGGCAGCAGCGCATCGTCGTCGTTGAGGCGCACGCGCGCCTGCACGGCGGTCGGCATCGCCTCGTCGCCGGACTCGACCGCCAGCGCGCTGCGCGAAACCGTGACGAGGCGCGGGAAGCCCTGCGTCACGATCGCGAAGAACGGCAGGCGGCGATCGCCGCCGAGGGCCTTGAGCACGATGACCTTGCTGCCGAGGCCGGGCTTGTCCTCGCCGATGCCCGACAGCCGCGAGAACGCGACCAGCGGAATCTGCCAACCGCGCCAGCGGAACCGCCCGAGCAGCCAGTCGGCGCCGACGTCCTCGCGTTCCGGTTCGGCGTAGGACAGCACCTCGGCGATCGTCGCGTTCGGCAGCAGCAGCCGCCCGCCGCCCACCTGGATGAGCACCCCGCGGACGTCGCCGGACTCGTGCTGCGCCCACGTCGGCGACGCGGCCGGCATCGCGCGTGGCGGTGCGGCGGCGCCCGCGGGCTCGGCCGCGTCGTCGGCGGGCTCCATCAGCGAGCGGGCCGACGCCTGCGCGAGGGCCGCATCGACGAACGGGGCCGCGGAGCCGTCCTCGTGCTCCACGTCGGAGGCCGGGGCCTCGTCACGGTCGAGCGCGACGGGCGCCGACGGTGCGGTGCCGAGCGATGGAGCACCGGGACGACGATTGCGCTTCTTCTTGGACACGACGGTTCCCCTCAGCGGCCCCAGCGGCCGACGAGTTCTGCAGCGAGTTCGGACGGGAGCGCGGACATCGCGCCCCGGACGGCGACGGCCGACGCGGCCGCGGCGTCGTAGCAGCCATCGGTGGACTGGGCGCCGACGAAGGCACCCTGCGCACGCAGGGCGTCGATGCGGTCGGCAAGGCCGGCGTCGGCACCGCTGAGCACGACGACCGCGCTCTCGGCAGCCGGGAGATGCTCGAGGAGCTGCCCTTCCCCACCGCCGACGAACGTGGCGGCGTCGGGCGAGAGGCCGACGTCGTCGCCGACGACGTAGACGCGGCCGGAGCGGACGGGCTCGCCGGCGACGGCCAGCTCGACGGGAAGCGCGGACGCGCGGGTGAGCTGCGCGACGAGCTTGTCGTAGCGCGCCCCATCCAGGCGCTGTCGCAGCAGGATCGGGCGCGGGAAGCGGCCCGGCAGCGCGCCCAGCAGCTGTCGCACGGCGTCTGGGCCGCCAATGCCGGCGAGCACGAGCACGACACCGGTCGGTGCGGCTTCGGCCGCGAGCGGCGTCTCCACGGCAGGCGGCGTCGGCGCCGGCATGCCCGGCGAACCGTCGTCGACGAGGCCGAGCCCGGAAATCCGGCGCTCGAGGTCGCCGAGGTCGTGCGTCCGCGGTGCCGCGGCGAGTGGAACCATCGGAGCCGCGTCGTCGGCGAGGCTCAGCTCGCCGAACGACACTTTCGGCAACGGCGGCGGCCCAGCGGGCGCCGGGGCGACGTCGTCGAACGAGACTTCATCGACCGGCGCGAAATCCTCGACGAGCCCGCCGGACCAGTCGGTGGCGGACTGCGCGGATTCGGGCAGCGGGAAGTCCGGCAGCTCGGCATCGAGTTCGGCCAGCAGCGGATCGAAATCGCTCGCGCTGAAGTCCGGGCCGGTGACGGGCGGCAGCGGCTCGGGGGTGCGCGATTCGAGCTCGATCGTACCGACGTCCGGCAGCGGCGAATCGATCGCGCTCGACTCGAGCTCGAGACCATGGAGGGAGAGCACGAACTCGTCCGCGGGCGCCTCGGCGGTCGTGGTGTCGAATGCGGTGAAATCGTCGCCCGCGGCGGCTTCGCCGCCAGCATGGACCTCGGACTCCGGGACGACGTCCGACGAGTCGGTGTCGATCAGCGCCTCGATCTCCAGCGACAGCGCGTCGACCGGCGCCGCCATGGCGGTACCCGCGACGGGCGGCAGCACGTCGTCGCGATGGTTGAGCTTGGCGGCGAGGTGGCGCCGCCAGCGCGCGGCCTCCCAGCCGTCGCGCGAGGCGGCCACGTCGGCCTCCTCGAACATCACTTCCACGGCGGGATCGCCGAGCATGCTGTCGAAGCGGTCGAGCGTGTTCTCGCTGATCGCATCGAGCACGATCATCAGCACCTCGGGCGAGGCACCGCGGACATCGTCCAACGAGGCCGTGCCCGGATCGTCCTCGACCACGATGTCGGCGCCGATCTCGAGCAGCGCGCCGCGCACGCTGTCGCGCGCGGTGCCCGGGCGGGCGAGCAGTGCGACGCGACGGCGGGTGTCACTCATGCGCATGCACCCGGTCGAGCAGCTCGTTGACGTTGCGCATCAGCTCCGGCTCCTGGTACGGCTTGCCGAGATAACGCTGCACGCCCAGTTCGAACGCACGCTGGCGATGCTTCTCGCCGGTACGCGACGTGATCATGATGATCGGCACGTCGCGCATGCGGGAGTCGCTGCGCATGGCGCCGGCCAATTCGTAGCCGTCCATGCGCGGCATCTCGATGTCGAGCAGCATGAGGTCGGGCACGCGCTCGGCCATGCGCTCGAGCGCGTCGATGCCGTCCTTCGCGGTGACCACCTCGTAGCCATGGCGTTCCAGCACGCGCCCGGTGACCTTGCGCATCGTGACCGAGTCGTCGACCACCATGACCAGCGGCACCACGCGCTTCTCGACGACCGGCGCCGGCGGCTGGTACACGTCGCGCGGCAACGCGGCCTGGCGGCGCACCAGCGGAGCGACGTCGAGGATCACGACCACGCGGCCGTCGCCCATGATCGTCGCGCCGAAGATGCCGGGCACCGAGGCGACCTGCGGGCCGACCGGCTTCACCACGATTTCGCGGTTGCCGATGACCTGGTCGACGGTGACCGCGGCACGCAGTTCGCCGGCGCGGATGAGCAGCAGGGGGACCTGCAGCAGGCCTTCGGCCTTCGCCGGTGCCTGGCCCATCAGGCGGCCGAGGTCGTGCACGGCGTAGTCCTCGCCGCCGTAGCGGAAGGTGCCACCGTCCTCGCTCTCGAGCGACTTCGCGAGGTCGTCGCGGGAGATGCGGCCCACGCCGCGCACCGAGGCGATCGGCACCGCGAAGGCGGTCTCGCCGATGCGGACGAAGACGGCCTGCGTGACCGCGAGCGTTTGCGGCAGGCGCAGGGTGAAGGTGGTGCCGCGGCCGTGCTCGGTGCGGATGTCGATCGTGCCGCCGAGCTGGCGGACTTCCGAGGCGACGACGTCCATGCCGACGCCGCGACCGGCGAGGCGGCTGACTTCGTCGGCCGTCGAGAAGCCCGGCTCGAAGATCAGCATGTCGAGGTCGGACTCGGCGAGCACCGCATCGCCGCGGATCAACCCGCGCTCGAGGCCGCGGCGACGGATCGCCTCGCGGTCGAGGCCGCGGCCGTCGTCGCCGACTTCCAGCACGACTTCCGACCCTTCGCGGCGCACCGCGATGCGGATCGTGCCTTCCTCCGGCTTGCCGGCGGCGACGCGCTTGTCGCTGGACTCGAGGCCATGCGCGACGGCGTTGCGGAGCATGTGCTCCAACGGCGCGGTCATGCGCTCGAGCACGTTGCGGTCGAGCTCGCCCTGGGTGCCTTCGAGGCGCAGCACGACCTGCTTGCCGAGCTCGCCCGACGCCTGGCGCACGACGCGGCGCAGGCGCGGCAGCAGACCGTCGAACGGCACCATGCGCGTGCGCATGAGGCCTTCCTGCAGCTCGGACGAGACGCGCGACTGCTGGAGCAGCAACGTCTCGTACTGGCGCGTCAGGTCGTCGAACGTCGTCTGCAGCGACGTCTGGTCGGCCGCGGATTCGGACAGTGCACGCGTGAGCTGCTGCAGCGTCGAGAAGCGGTCGAGCTCGAGCGGGTCGAACGACGCCTCCACGTCCTCGCGCTGGTAGCGCGCGACGATCTGCGCTTCCGTCTCGATCTCGAGGCGGCGCAGCTGGTCGCGCATACGCGTGTTGGTCGCTTCCATTTCGCCGATGGCGGAACGGAAGGCGCCGAGCTGCTGCTCGAGGCGGGCGCGGTAGATCGCGACCTCACCGGCGTAGTTGACCAGCCGGTCGAGCAGGTCGGCGCGGATGCGCACCTGCTCCTGCGGCGTGCGGACGGCGATGTCGTCCTCGTCGCCCAGCACCGGCTGCTCGCCGATCGGCGCGGACAGCGGCTTCAAGTCGACGACCGGCGCCGGCATCGGCGCGGGCATCGGGCGCGATTCCGCCTCGACCGGCATCGGCAGGCGTTCGCCGCGCGCGCGGGCCTCGAACTGGGCGATGAGCGCGAGCGGCATGCCGATCGCGCGACGCTCGCCGACGCGGGTGACCATGCCGTGCAGGCGGTCGAACCCGCGCTCGAGCAGTACCACGCCGTCGCGGCCGAGCTCGCTGCGATGTTCCACCACCGCTTCGAGCAGCGACTCCATGACGTGGCCGAGTTCGCCCACGGCCATGATGCCGGCCATGCGCGCGCCGCCCTTCAGCGTGTGCAGGTCGCGCTGCAGGCCCGCGAGGCTCTCGCGGTCGTCGGGCTGCTGGCGCAGGTGCGCGAGCAGGCCGTCGGAGTGGTCGAGCAGGTCGACGCCCTCTTCCACGAAGATGTCGACGAGTTCGGGATCCAGGCCGGTGAGGTCGAGCCCGGTGTCCGGATCGGCCTCGTCGACGACATGCGACGGCATCGCCATCCCGGCCTCGACGGCGGCCGCCGCGGCGGCGATCGCCGCGCGGACCTGCTCGGCCATCTTCTGTTCTGCCGCGACGCGCTCCTGACGCTCGGCTTCCGCGCGCTGCGCGTCAATCCGTGCGCGCTCACGGGCTTCGGCTTCCACGCGCTCGGCATCGAGGCGCTCGGCTTCCGCACGCTCCGCTTCGACGCGCTCGCGCTCGGCGCGTTCGGCGGCGAGTCGTTCCTCTTCCACCCGACGGGCCTCGGCGGCTTCCGCGGCGATCCGTTCGGCCTCGGCCTGCTCGGCAGCGATGCGCTCCGCTTCGAGGCGCTCCGCTTCTGCAGCTTCGGCGGCGGCGCGCTCGGCTTCGGCGGCTTCGGCCGCCAGACGTTCCTGCTCGACGCGCTCGGCTTCGATCCGGGCGATCTCCGCCTGCTCGGCGGCGATGCGCTCGGCCTCGGCGGCTTCGGCCGCAATACGCTCGGCTTCCGCCTGCTCGGCGGCGAGACGCTCCTGCTCGAGTCGCTCGGCTTCCAGGCGCTCGATCTCGGCCCGTTCGGCGGCGATGCGCTCGGCTTCGACGCGTTCCGCTTCCGCGGCCTCGGCGGCGAGGCGCTCGGCTTCCGCCTGCTCGGCGGCGATCCGTGCCTCTTCCTGGCGCTGGGCCTCGGTGAGCGCGGCGAGGCGTTCGGCCTCTTCGGCTTCCGCGCGCTCGCGCTCGATGCGTTCGGCCTCGGCCTGCTCGGCCGCGATGCGCTCCTGCTCGATGCGTTCGGCTTCGGCGTGTTCGGCGGCGATGCGTTCCTGCTCGACGCGCTCGGCTTCGAGCCGTTCCGCTTCGATGCGCTCGGCCTCGAGCCGTTCCGCTTCGACGCGCTCGGCTTCGATGCGCTCGGCTTCCATTCGCTCGGCTTCGGCCTGCTCGGCCGCGACACGCGACAGTTCCGCGCGCTCGGCTTCGAGACGTTCGGCTTCCGCCTGCTCGGCGGCGACGCGCTCCTGCTCGATGCGCTCGGCTTCGGCGCGCTCGGCATCGGCCTGCGCAGCTTCAAGCTGGGCGAAATCCTCGGCGGCGGACGCTGCGACAGCATCGACCGGCGCCGCATGGCGCGCATCGGGCAGGCTGTCGCGGAGCGCGGCAACGCGCTCGGCCAGGCCATCGAAGCTCGGCACGTGCGGACGGTCGGCCTGCAGGCGCGCGAGCGTCGTCCGGATCGCGGCGGCGACGTCGGCGATCGCCTCGACGCCCTCCGCGGTCGCCGGCACGCCGGCGGCGAGCAGGCGCTTGATGTAGGCCTCGGTCGGACCGGTGACGCCCGGGATCACCGGCACCTCGGTCATCGCGAACGCGCCGTTGAGCGTGTGGATCGAGCGCTGCAGGCGGTCTTCGGCGCGCTGCGGCTGGCGACGCGCGACTTCGAGCCATTCGTCGATCGTCGCGAGATGGCCGTCGACCTCGGTCGCGAGAATCTCCAGCAAGACCGGATCCACGTAGGCGGGCTCGCCGAGATCCTCGACGGCGATCGGCGCGACGACGGGAGCGGCCGCCACCGGTGCTTCAACCGGGACGCTGGACGGGCCCGTGTAGAACGCTTCCTCGCCCTTCTCCAGGCGATCGGCGACGGCTTCGTAGCCCGCGAGGTCGGCCGTGACTGGCGCGGTACCGGCGAGCGCGGCATGGAACTGCGGCAGCGTGCCGATCGCATGGTCGAGCAGCGTGGCTACGGCCGGCGTCGGCAAACGCGTGCCGTCGAGCACGCGGTTGAGCATGTTCTCGATCTTCCAGCTGAACTCGCCGAGGACCTTGGCCCCGACGAGGCGGCCGCTGCCCTTCAGCGTGTGGAAGACGCGGCGCACGGGGCGCAGACGCTCGATCTCGTCCGGCATCGCCTTCCATGCAGGCAGCATGGCGGCGAGGTTATCCATCTCCTCCGACAGCTCCTCGAGGAAGACCTCGCGGATGTCGTCGTCGATGTCGGCGTTGGCTTCGAAGCCCCCGTAGACGGCACCGATCGGCGCGGCAGCGGCCACCGGCTCGACCGTGTCGAGCGCCGCGACGTCGACCGCCACGGGCTCGTGCACGACCGGCGTGTCCTCGCTGCGCGCCTGCAGGTCGCCCGCGCCGAACGACTCCGCGATGTGCGCGAGCACTTCCTCGTCATGCGCGTCGACGGGTGCGAGCGAGTCTCCCGACTCCGGATGCAGCGCCTCGGCGATCGCGGCGTCCACCGCGGGCTCCGCGGCGACGGGCGGCGCGACGTCGGTCGTAACGGCCGGGGCCGACGCCGGAACCGGCCAGTAACGCAGGGCCTCCAGGCTCGAGCGCGCGATGTCGAGCATGCCGTCGCGATTCGGGCGGCGGTCGCGCAGCGCTTCGAGGAAGTATTCGAGGCTCGCCAGCGCATCGGCGAGTGCGTCGAGCTCGGCGCCGGTGGGCACGTGGCGACGCTCGACGAGTTCCTGCTGGGAATAACGCGCGATCGCGTCCAGGTAGCCGGCCGGGGCGGGCAGCTGCACCATGCGCATCGCACCCGCGACCTCGTCGAGCAGGCGCGGCACTTCGGCGAGCTCGGCGTGGTCCCAGCCGGTCTCGACGAAGGCGACGAACGACTGGCGTGCGTCACCGAAGTTGGCGATGGCCTCGCGCACCACGATGTCGAGCACCTTGCGGGACTCGCGCGCGAGGGCGTCGTCGCCGTCGACCGCGCCTTCCTCGAGGCCGAGTCGTGCGACCTGGTCGTCGAGCGAGGCATCGACGTAGAGGAGCGCGCCGGCGATGTCGAGCAGCGCATGCTCGTCGGCGGTGCGTCGGCCGTTGACGACGTCGGCCATGGCGTCGCGCTGCTGCATGACGACGCCACGGGCGGTGCCCAGGCCCATCATGCCGAGCGTGTCGCCCACCTGCGTCAGGGCGTCGACCTGCGGCCGGAGTTCGGCCACTTCGATGCGGCCGGTGCGCAGGTGGATGTCGAGCGCGTCCTTGACGCGCATCAGGTCTTCCTTGATCGCCGCCGACACGGTGTCGAGCAGCGCGCGATTGCGACCGCTCAACGAGCCGCGCGCATGCGCGATCTCGCTTTCGCTGGGACGCTGCGCATCGAGCGCGAACGTCTCGCGGATGTCGACCAGGCGCGGATGCGAGCCGCCCGCATTGGCCACGTGGTACAGCAGCTGGCGCGTCGCATCGGCGGGGTCGGACTCGCCGCGAAGCGCGGAGGCCGCGTCCAGGAACGCCTGGCGCAGGCCGCGACTGGTCGGCATCGCACCGTCGGCGACGGCCATGGCGACGCCCTCGGCGACCCACAGCACGCGCTGGCGCGCGGCGTCGCCGCCGGCGCGCACGAGCTCGCCCAGTGCATCGACCAGCGCGGAGCCGTCGGCGGGCGCGCCGTCTTCCGGCCACGCGCGCAGCGCCGCGTCGAAACGCTCCGCCGCGGTGGTCGGGTCGCCCTGCGGCGCACCGTCGGCCGCCGGCACGGCGCGGTCGAGGTCCGGCGCGAACAGCATGCTTTCGCTGAGGCCGGCTTCACCGCGCGCGGCGCGGAGTTCGTTGAGCAGCGGCAGCAGCACGATCGGAATGTCGCGATGGCCGCCCTGCAGGCGCTCGAGGTAATCCGGCAGCTGCACGACGCCGCGCAGCAGCGCGGCACACGCCTCGTCCCGATCGGCGACGCCGCCATCGGCGAGCGTCTCGGCCAGCGTCGCCATCTCGGTCGCCACCATCGAGGGAGCGTCGAGCTCGATCATCTGCAGCGTGCCGCGCACCTGGTGCAGGAGCGTGGCACAGGCGCGCATGCGCGCGGAGTCGGCGGGATCGTCGAGGAACGCTTCGATCTCCTGGCGCGCCTGGCGCAGGGTTTCGTCGAGTTCCGGCTTGATCCAGCCGAGCGTGGTCGTATCGATCACTTCGCGCATCGCGATCATCGTGCACCTCGCGCCTTGCCGACCGCGCGCGGCGCGCTCTCCGGGGAGGAGAGCGCGATCACCGCGCAGCGGGGACCAGGTGCGTGCCAGTTCATTTCGTTGTTCCGGGGACTGCGGTTCAGGCCGGCAGCTTGAAGTCGGCGACGGAGCGACGGAGGTCCGCCGCGAGCTGCGCGAGGTTTCCAATCGAGGCCGCCGTCTGGCTCGCACCCTGCGAGGTCTGCGCGGTGATCGACTGAATCGTGGTCATCGTCTGGGTGATGTTCGATGCCGCGAAGGACTGCTGCTGCGCCGCCTGCGAGATGCCCTGAATGAGGCTCGAGAGGTCGGTCGAGACCTTTTCGATCTCGCCCAGCGCCGTACCGGCGTCCTCGGCCAGTCGCGCACCCGCGACCACCTCGGACGTCGTCTGCTCCATCGAGCTGACCGCTTCGTTCGTATCGCTCTGAATCGTCTGGACGAGCGTTTCGATTCGCTTCGTCGCGTTGGACGCGCGTTCTGCGAGGCGCTGCACTTCGTCGGCGACGACCGCGAAGCCGCGACCCGCTTCACCGGCCGAGGCCGCCTGAATCGCGGCGTTCAGCGCCAGGATGTTCGTCTGTTCCGAAATGTCGTTGATCAGTTCGACGATCGAGCCGATTTCCTGCGACGACTCGCCGAGGCGCTTGATTCGCTTCGAGGTCTCCTGGATCTGGTCACGGATCGAGTCCATGCCCGCGATCGTCTGGCGGACGACGCCGGCGCCCTTGGTCGCGATCTGCACCGAGCGCTGCGCCACCTCCGCGGACTCCGCGGAGTTCTTCGACACCTGGTCGATCGATCGCGCGATCTCGTTGATGGCCTCGGAGGCCGTACCGATTTCCTGCGCCTGGTGCTCGGCGGCTTCGGCGAGTTGCGTCGCCGTGGCCTGCGTTTCCTGCGCGCTGGCCGCGACCTGCACCGACGTGTCGGTGATCGTCTGCACGAGGCTGCGCAGCTGCTCGACGGCGAAGTTGATCGAGTCCGCGATCGCGCCGGTCATGTCCTCCGTGACCGTCGCCTTGACCGTCAGGTCGCCTTCTGCGAGCGAACCCATCTCGTCCAGCAGGCGCATGATGGCCTCCTGGTTACGGTCGTTGAGTTCCTTCGTGCTGTCGTAGCGGCGACGCTGCTGCTTGTTGAGCGCGTAGAGCAGGCCGGCGATCGCGAGCAGGGTCAGCGCGCCGGCGATGATCGAGATCCAGATGTTGCCGGGGACACTCGTGTCCTTCACCGAGCCGATCGACGTGAACGCGCCGAACAGCTTCTGCGAGTCGTCGAGCAGGTCACCCGACTGCGTGGTGATCGCGCCCGCGGCGGTCTGCGCGCCGATCAGGTCGCGCGAGCTCGCGGTGATCGCGTCGAGGTCCTTCTTCATCGAGCCCCACTGCTGCTCGACCTGGGCCAGCTGCGAGACGGCCGGGCCGGCGGTCAGCGGCAGGATGCGGTTGGCGTCGTCGCCCTTGCGCAGGCCGGCGAGCACCGTCGAGAACAGGTTGGCGTCGCGGCCGAGCGCATCGGCGGCCGCCTGCGCGCCCGGACCGCCGCTGCGGATTTCCGCGATGCGACGGGCCATGGTTCCGGAGACGACGACCTGGCGCAGCGCAATGTAGACCTGCGACGAGGGCGAGCCCGACGCGGACATCGCGCGGACGAGTTCGTCGAGCGTCGCCTGGAAGTTCGGCAGGTTCTTGTTGAACGACTCGGCGTGCGTCGCGACGCCGCTGATGGCCGCTTCCGCCTGCACGACCTGGTCCGCCCGGCCCTTGATCTGGGTCCAGCGCGACGAGACCTGCTGCACCGCGCCGCCCGCGCGGCTGTCGTCGCCGTACGCCGAGTTCAGTCGGACGATGTCGGATTCGATGCGGTCCTTGGTGTCGCGGAACGCCTTGAACGCCTCGGTGTTACCGCCGACCGCCTCGTTGCCGCGCACCGCGAGCTGCTGCGAGAGCACCTGCAGTTCGGAGGCCGACGAGCTGGCGCCACTCAGGCGCCCGGCCTTGAACGAGGCGTAGCCGACGTTCGCGCCGAGCACGACCAGCGAGCCGATCAGCAGGGCCACCCAGGTGTTGATCCGAATGTCGCGACCTTTGCCGGCGACGCTATCCATCATGGTGCTCATGGTTGAACCTCAGGTCTTCGTGCAGCGGAGCCGTCAGGCGGCGGCGTGGCGGAATTCGGGAGTGCGGGCGAGCAGGTCGAGGCTGAAGACGCCCCAGTCGTGCTCGCCCAGTCGGTAGGCGCGGTCGACGAAATGCGCGTAGCGGCCCTGCGCGAGCGGCGCGAAGGCCTCGTCGTCGAGCTTCTGCTCCTCGATGAAGGAGCGCTGGCCGAACAGTTCGTCGACGAGAACGGCGACGTCGCCGCCGCCCTGTCGCACGAGCAGAACGCGCAGGCCCTCGTGGAGCACGGTGCGCTCGCCCTCGAGGAACTGCTTCATGTCGACGATCGGCAGCAGCTGGCCGCGGACGTTGGCGACCCCGAGCATCCACGGCTGCGTGCCGGGAACGGGCGTGATCTGCGGAACGGACAGGATCTCGCGCACCTCGCCGAATTCGGAGGCGAGGCGGCGCGAGCCGATGCGGTAGCCGACGCCGCGCCACAGGCCGGGCGCGTCGAGCTGCTCCGGCAGGCCCGCGACGTGCGCGAGGCTGCGGCGCTCGTAGTCGACGAGCACGTCGAACGGGCTCATCGTGGTGTCCATCGTCAGGCGCCCAGGAGTTCGTTGATGCGCGAGATGAGCTCGTCCTCGCGCGGCGGCTTGACGATGTAGTCCTTCGCGCCCTGGCGGAGGCCCCAGGCGCGATCGGTGTCCATGCCCTTGGTGCTGACGATGAGCACCGGGATCGTCTTCGTCTCGGCATCGCGCGACAGCGCGCGCGTGGCCTGGAAACCGTTCATGCCCGGCAGGACGACGTCCATGAGGACGAGGTCCGGACGCTCGCGGCGACAGGCCTCGATGCCGTCCTCGGCGCTGCCGGACGTCATGACCTGGTGGCCGTTGCGCTCGAGGAGCTGGGTCATCACCGCCGACTCGGTCGGTGAGTCCTCGATCAGAAGAATGCGTGCCATTGGTGCCCTTCCCCCCGGTCAGGCGTTGACGTGCTTGCGAATCGCGTCGAGCAGTTCTTCGCGGGTGAACGGCTTCGTGAGGTACTGCTCGGAGCCGACGATGCGGCCGCGTGCCTTGTCGAACAGGCCGTCCTTAGAGGACAGCATGATCACCGGCGTGCTGCGGAACGTCTGGTTGTTCTTGATCAGCGCACAGGTCTGGTAACCGTCCAGCCTCGGCATCATGACGTCGACGAAGATGATCTGCGGTTGCTGGTCCGCGATCTTCGCCAGCGCCTCGAAGCCGTCCGAGGCCGTCACCACGTCGCAGCCCTCGCGCTTCAGCAGCGTTTCGGCCGTCCGGCGAATGGTCTTCGAGTCGTCGATGACCATGACCTTGAGGCCGCCCAAGCTGCCATTGCGGGCGTCATCCTGCATTCGTAAATCCCCCAGCGCCGCGTAAGGCGGGCGCGTTAGCCTTTATTCCAAGCCCCGGAGAGGCTGTCAAGCAGGCAATTTTCGTCACGACAAAGCTGAAGAACTGGCACTTTGCGTCAGGTCGGGCCCGCCCCGCTGATACCATCGGCCACCCCGACCGCGGCTTGAGCCATGCCCCTCGACATCGTCGTCGTGATGGATCCGATCGGCTCCATCAAGATCGCCAAGGACTCCACCTTCGCGATGCTGCTGGCCGCCCAGAAGCGCGGCCACCGGCTCCTCTACGTGTTGCCGGGCGCCCTGTCCGTCCACGATGGTCGCCCCGCGGCACGCGTTGCGCCGCTGCGCGTGGCCGACGATCGGTCCGGATGGTTCGAACTGGGCGAGGCGTCACAGCTTGAACTGGGCGCCGGTCACGTCGTCCTGATGCGGCGCGACCCGCCGGTCGACGACCAGTACGTCCACGACACCCAGATCCTGTCGATTGCGCAGCGCGCGGGGGCGATGGTGGTCAACGACCCCCAGGGCCTGCGCGACTACAACGAGAAACTGGCCGCCCTGCTCTTCCCCCAGTGCTGCCCGCCGACGCTGGTCAGCCGCGACCCGGCGGAGCTGAAGCGTTTCGTCGCCGAACACGGGCACGTGGTGCTGAAGCCGCTCGACGGGATGGGCGGGCGCTCGATCTTCATGGCGCGCGCCGGCGAGGCCAACCTCAACGTGATCCTGGAGACGCTGACCGACGGCGGCCTGCACCAGACCATGGCGCAGCGCTACCTGCCGGAGATCGTCGACGGCGACAAGCGCATCCTGCTGGTCGACGGCGAGCCCGTGGACTTCTGCCTCGCCCGCATCCCGCAAGGGGACGAGTTCCGCGGCAACCTGGCGGCCGGCGGCCGCGGCGAGGGCCGCCCGCTGACCGATCGCGACCGTTGGATCGCGGCGCAGGTCGGGCCGGAGATGAAGGCGCGGGGCATGGTCTTCGTGGGACTGGACGTGATCGGAGACCACCTCACCGAGGTCAACGTGACCAGCCCGACCTGCATCCGCGAGCTCGTGCGCAGCGGCCTGCCGCTCGAGTCCGGCGAGGCGCTTCCGCCGCCGCCGCCGCGCCCGATCCACTGAACGGCGAGC
>NZ_BAAGAB020000019.1:0-41605 GCF_047159895.1 Lysobacter xanthus | reverse complement strand
GGGCACGTAGGTCGGCGAGACCGTCATGTCCTCCGAGGCGACGAAGGCTTCGCCGCTGCGGAGCGTCTTGAGCGCGATGGTGATGAAGTTGTGCGCGTCCCAGGGCCCGAAGAAGGAACTGGTGCGGACCACGAGCGCTTCCGGATGCCGGTCCAGCACGATCTTCTCGGCGCGCGCCTTGCTCTCGCCGTAGACGTTGAGCGGGCGCGTCGCGTCCGTCTCGATGTACGGCGCATCGTTCTCGCCGTCGAAGACGAGATCGGACGAGAACGTCACCAACGGCAGCGCGTGTCGCGCGCATGCGGCGGCGAGGTTCGCCGGGCCCTGCGTATTTTCGAGGAAGCAGCGCTCGGCGTCGTGCTGGGCCTCGTCCACGCGGACGTAGCCCGCCGTGTTGATGACGGCCCACGGCTGGTGGCGGTCGATCGCACGTTCGATCGAGTCCGGATCCGTGATGTCCAGCTCCGCGCGCGTCAGCACGCGGCAGTTGATGTCGCGGTCGGCGCAGATCCGTGCGAAGGCGCGGCCGAGCGTTCCGGTCGCGCCGGTCACCAGGAGCGGGGCGGCATTGGTGCCGGTACGGGGGCGCAGGGGGAAGTCCATGGACGGCAGCGTCGCGGGTTCCGTTCGGAAGAAGCGGTTGGGGCGCCGCCACCAGCCCGCGCCGGAGAGCAGCGGATGGTCGGGCAATCCCGTGGTGGCGAGGTCTTTCATCAGCCACGCGATCGCCGTGGGCCGCGGCTCGCCACTGCGCACGTCGAAGGCGCCGGCCTCGTAGTAGCCGCGGCACTCCGTCAGCAGGCAGTTCCAGTCATACAGGCCGAGCAGACCCCAGACCGTGACCGCACGGATGTCGGCGCCTTCGCGCCTCACCTCTACCGCAGCGGTCCACACCTCCGCGATCCAGCGAAGCTGGTCCTCGCGGCTCGCGTCGATATGCACTTCCGTGATCGCGATCGGCAGCCCGTAGCGCTCCCACGTCTCGCGGAGCAAGGGGCCGATCCCGCCCGTCGGGTGGGCGAGGGCGCGCGCCGCCTCGATGTCCGCATAGCGATGCTGGCGATTGCCCCCGCGGTAATGCTTCGGGTACTTGCGGTAGTCCTCGTCGAGGAATCGCTCGCTGGTGATGTAGTGATTGACGCCGATGATGTCGGGCGGGCACGGATTGGCCTTGAACCAGAGGATCTCCTCCGGCGTGGCGCGTCCGTAGGTGATGAGCCAGTCCCACAGGGCGTGCTGCTCGTCGACCATGCCGCACAGCAGGTCCCAGGCGAGCCAGCGCATCTCGTTGCTCAGGTCCGCCTGGTACTGCAGCAGCGGCGTCGAGTAGATCTTTCCGAGATCGTCCGTCTGAACGAGTTTCGCGTCGGGATTGACCTTGCGGATCTCGCGCATCGACAACACGACGCCGCGGCATTCGTTGAACAGTGCGTCCTTGAAGGTCCACTCGTCCCGGCCATGCGGGTACCAGACGCCGTAGAGCCCGCTGAAGCGCGCCGTGGTCAGCGGCTCGTTGACGGGCGTGTAGTACTCCACCCATGGATACCGGGCGGCCACCGCACCGGCGTATTCGGCGAGCTTGGTCGCGAAGCACGGGTCGACCAGGCTCGTGTGCATCGGGCCGCTGCCGTGGTGCACCAGGCCGATGATCGGCTCGATGCCGACGTCGCGCAGCTGTGCGAGGCGCTCGTCGGGCCATGACCAGTCGGCATCGGCGAGCCCATCGGGCGCCACCTGCTCCCAGAGCACCGGATAGCGGATCGCCTGCATGCCCAGCTCGCCGAAGCGCGCGATGTCGCCCGCACGGGTCGCATGGGCGCTGCGGTCGAGCTGCCGGGTGTAGGTGTCGCCCACCCGGCAGATCGTGCACTCAAGACCGCCCCACAACTGCAGCTTCGAATCGTCCAACCGCATGCCGATCGCGTATCCCTTAGTGGCGGCTGGCGATCAGCGGCATGGTATCGACGCGCGATGCCCGGGCCGTGAGTTCGGCCGGCACGGTGTCCGCCGTTTCGCCCAGCTTCTCGAGGATGTACTCCACGGACTTGAGCGCCGCACCGACGCACTGGTCCATGTTGTAGTAGCGGTACTGGGCCAGGCGACCGACGAACGTGACGTTCGATTCCTGCTCCGCGAGGCGCTCGTAGCGCTTGAACAGCGCCTCGTTCTCCGGACGGGGAACCGGGTAGTACGGGTCGCCCTCGGCCGTCGGGAACTCGCGCACCAGCGACGTGCCGGAATGCTGCTGGCCCGTCAGGTGCTTGAATTCCGTCGTGCGCGTGTAGTCGTAGTCGTTCGGGAAGTTGACCGTGCCGACCGACTGGTACCACTCGGTGTCCGGCAGGTGCTGGTGTTCGAACCGCAGCGAGCGGTACGGCAGCTTACCGTAGCAGTAGGCGTAGAACGCATCGATCGGGCCGGTGTAGACGAGGTGCGTCGCCTCGACGCGCTCGCGCACTTCGAAGAAGTCGACGCCCAGTTCCACCTTGATCGACGGATGGTCGAGCATGCGCTCGAACATCTTGGTGTAACCCTCGAGCGGCATCTTCTGGAACTTGTCGGTGAAGTAGCGATCGTCGCGGTCGGTGCGGGTCGGCACGCGGGCCGCCACCGAGGCGTTGAGCTCGGACGGGTCCAGGCCCCACTGCTTGCGCGTGTATCCGCGGAAGAACTTCTCGTAGAGGTCCTGGCCGACGGCATTGACCACCACGTCTTCCGACGTGCGGATCTTGTCGCGCGGCTCGCGCACCGAGTCGTAGAAGTCCTGGATGGTGTCTTCGTTCAGGTCGAGGCCGTAGAGCGCGTTCACCGTATCGATGTTGATCGGGATCGGCACCAGCTTCTCGTCGACCTTGGCGAGCACGCGGTGCTCGTACGGCCGCCATTCGGTGAACTTGGACAGGTACTCGGCGATGCGCTCGGCATTGGTATGGAAGATGTGCGGGCCGTACGGGTGGATCAGGATCCCGTGCTCGTCCACGCGGTCATAGGCGTTGCCGCCGATGTGCTCGCGCTTGTCGATCACCAGCACTTCGTAGCCACGCTCGGCCAGTTCGCGTGCGACCACCGCGCCGGAAAATCCAGCTCCTACGATCAGAACGTCTGTCTTCATCGATTGCTCCTTGTTCACGCGGCGGCTTGTGCGGGGACTTCAGGCCACACGGCCTGCTGTACGTCATTTCGGATGGAGGCCACGGTCGCGTCCCAGGAGGCATCGCCGGCGCGGTCGATGCCACGCGCGATCAGGTCCGCATCCGGCTGGCGCCAGGCGCGCTCCACCGCGTCCACGAATTCGGCCGGCGAGCGGGCGATGTCGACGATCGGCGTGAAGTTGCGCACCACGTCGGCCACTGCGGTCGAGACGATCGGCTTGCCGGCAGCCATGTACTCGAG
The DNA here is from genome assembly GCF_047159895.1 of Lysobacter xanthus. Classification (NCBI taxonomy): domain Bacteria; kingdom Pseudomonadati; phylum Pseudomonadota; class Gammaproteobacteria; order Lysobacterales; family Lysobacteraceae; genus Lysobacter; species Lysobacter xanthus. The sequence continues at coordinate 38,212 of NZ_BAAGAB020000019.1, read as the reverse complement.
CGTCTTGGTCGGGTTGATGTACTTCGTCGCCTCGTTGAGCGCGAAGGGCATCAGGCAGACGTCGAAGCCCTTCACGATCGCCGGGAGGTCCGCGTAGTTCTGCTGGCCGAGCCAGTGGATGTTGGGATGCTTCGGCAGCTCGTTCGGGTCGACCTTCACCACCGGACCGGCCATCACGACCGAAGCCTGCGGGAAGCGCTCGGCGAGCGCGGCGATCAGCTCGTAGTCCAGGCGCTCGTCGATCACGCCGAAGTAGCCGAAGCGCGGGGAAGGCGTCGCGGCGACCGCGGCCGGGATGACCGTTTCCGCGGCACGTGCCTTGCCGTAGTGCTCGACGTCCACGCCGCAGCCGTAGAAGTGCACGTTGTCGTGCAGCTTCGACTTGGACTCGAACAGCTGGTAGCCGCCGGTGAACACCACGTCGGCCTTGGAGATGACGAAGCGCTCGCGGTCCGCGATGTCCGCCGGCGCGAAGCGGAAGTTCGCCAGCTCGTCCATGCAGTCGTAGACGACGCCGACGGAATTGAACTGGCCCATGTAGCCCGGCGCGGGCATGGGCGAGTAGAACCACTGCACCGAATGCTCGAAACGGCCCGCCAGCAGCGGGTGGGTGCGCAGCGCCTGCTGGATCTGCGGCAGGAAGATCTCCGCGTCCTTGTCGGCGTTGACGGCGAGGTGCTGCGGGATCTGCGGAACGATGCGCACCAGGTTCGGATACGGCTCGTCGATCTGCAGGCTCGGCTCGCCCTCGGCGATCACCGGGTCCTCGATGAAGAGGATCCGGTGGTTCTGCGCGAGGCGCGAGAAGATCTGCTGCGGCCGCTGCCAGACGAAATCCCAGCGCAGGTGGCAGTGCACGATGATCGGGAAGTCGCCGCGTCCATCGCTTCCACCGCCCGCAACCGCGGCCGACGCAGCGCCCGAAGCGCCATGGCCGAGGCCATCCAAACCCGCTGCGCTGCCGTCGTTGCCGTCCACCGAATCCATTTCCTTTGACATGGCGCTCTCACTGAATTGGTTAAGAATGAGTCTTGGATGAACGACATCTCGACGAAGTGAAAGCCGACTCCCAAATGACGACGACCGCCGTGGACGCAGCGCGTTTCTGCGATGACGAGGCTTACCCCCGCCCTCAACTGCGGCGCGAACACTGGGAGTCGCTCGACGGACCCTGGAGGTTCGTTTTCGACGACGAGAAGCAATTCACCCACCCGCGGGAGATCGAGCACTGGCCGATGCAGATCGTGGTGCCGTATCCGATCGAATCGCAGGCCAGCGGGATCGGAGATCGCGGGTTTCACAAAGCTTGCTGGTATCAACGTGATTTCGACGTAGAGACGGTCGGTGACTCGCGCGTGGTGCTCCACTTCGGCGCGGTCGATTACCGGGCGAAAGTGTGGGTAAACGGGCACTTCGTGGTGCAGCACGAGGGTGGGCACACCCCGTTCAATGCCGATATCACGGATGCTCTGAACACTTCAGGCCCGCAGGTCGTCACCGTCTACGTCGAGGACGATCCCCACGAACTCAACAAACCGCGGGGCAAGCAGGACTGGCAGCTAGAGCCGCACTCCATCTGGTATCCGCGGACGACGGGCATCTGGCAGACCGTCTGGCTGGAGCATGTGCCGCGCACCTACGTCCAGAAGATCCGCTGGACGCCCCATGTCGAGGGCTTCGCGCTGACGTTCGAGGCCCGCGTGATGGGCGACGCCATCGACGGCCTGACGATGGAAGTGCAGGTGCGACATCGGGACCGGATCATCGCGGACGACCGCTACATGGTGATCGACGGCGAGGTCGACCGCCGGATCATCCTGTCCGACCCCGGCATCGACGACTACCGCAACGAACTGCTGTGGAGTCCGGAGAAGCCCCAGCTGCTCGACGCGACCGTGCGACTCAAACGCGGCGACGTCGTCATCGACGAAGTGCGGACCTACACGGCGTTGCGCTCGATCGGCGTGCTGCGCGATCGCTTCATGCTCAACGGGCGTCCCTACCTCCTCAAGTTGGTGCTCGACCAGGGCTACTGGCCGGACACGCTGCTCGCCGCACCCGACGACGCCGCGCTGCGCCGCGACGTCGAACTGGCGAAGGCCATGGGGTTCAACGGCGTGCGCAAGCACCAGAAGATCGAGAGCCCGCGCTATCTGTACTGGGCCGACCGGCTCGGCCTGTTCGTCTGGGAGGAGATGCCGTCGGCGTACCGCTTCACGCGCACCGCGATCAAGCGGATGGTGAAGGAGTGGGGCGAGGCGATCGAACGCGACTTCAGCCACCCCTGCATCATCACGTGGGTGCCGTTCAACGAATCCTGGGGCGTGCCCGAGCTGACGTCGGTGGGCGCGCACCAGCACGCGGTGGCCGCGCTCTACTACCTCACGAAGACGCTCGACCCGACGCGGCCCGTGATCGGCAACGACGGCTGGGAGAGCAGCGATACCGACATCATCGGTATCCACGACTACGACGCCAACGTCGAGCATCTGCGCCAGCGCTATGGCCCGGAGGTCACGACCGAACAGTTGTTCGACCGCCGCCGCCCGGGTGGCAAGGTGCTCACCCTCGACGGCTATCCGCACCGGGGCCAGCCGGTCATGCTCACCGAGTTCGGCGGCATCGCGTTCGACACGCGCCCGCGCAAGGAAAGCGACGTGGAAGGCGACACCGCGGAGATCTGGGGCTATTCGGTCGCCGAGGCCGCGGACGAGTTCGGCCGCAAGTTCCACGAGCTCATCGAGACGGTGACCTACACCGCGCTCTTCAGCGGCTACTGCTACACGCAGTTCGCCGACACGTTCCAGGAAGCGAACGGCCTGCTGACAGAAGACCGGGTGCCGAAGATCCCGATCGAGCAGATCCGCAAGGCGGTGAGCATGTCGCGCACCCACATCCAGGGCGCGGCCTGATGCATCGGCTGGAGCTCACCAAGCCGGACGGGCGCGCGCTCACGTTGTACGCGCGTGCGCCGATGGGCGAGGTGGCCGACGCGCCGAGCCCGTTCGCGGAGCCGCTCAACCGCAGCCCGCACCTGCGGCGGCATCCGCTGCGCGGCGAATGGATCACGTACGCCGCGTATCGGCAGGACCGCACCTTCCTGCCCCCGCCGGAGTACAACCCGCTCGCGGTGACGGTCGACCCTGCGGCGCCCACCGAGTTGCCCGTGGGCGCCTGGGACGTGGCGGTCTTCGACAACCGGTTTCCCTCGCTCAGCCTCGCCGCCGACGAGGCGCCGGAGGCGATCGTCGACACCGCGCCCGGCACGGGCAAGTGCGAGGTCGTGGTCTTCACGCAGGACCGCTTGTCGTCGCTGGGCGCGCTCCCACTCGACCACATCGAACTCCTGCTGCAGGTCTGGGCGGATCGCACGGCGCAGCTGGGCGCGAACGACGCGATCGACTATGTCCTGCCGTTCGAGAACCGCGGCGCGGAGGTCGGCGTCACGCTGCACCATCCGCACGGGCAGATCTATGCCTATCCCGAGGTGCCGCCCGTGCCCGCTCGAATGCAGCAGGTCGCCAGCGAGTACCACGCACGCACCGGTCGCGGCGTGCTGCAGGACCACATCGCGAAAGAGATCGAGGATGGGCGCCGCATCGTCTATCGCGGCGCGCATGCGGTCGCGTTCGTTCCCGCCGCCGCGCGTTATCCCTACGAGGTATGGGTGGCGACCATCGAGCCGGTCGCCACGTTCTGCGACCTGTCGCACCTGCAGCGCGCGGACCTCGCGCGCGCGCTCAAGACGGTGCTCATGAAGTACGACGCCCTGTGGGACCGCCCGTTCCCGTACCTGATGGCCTGGTACCAGGCACCGACCGACGGGCGCCCCCATCCGGAATCGCACCTGCACGCCGAGTTCTATCCGCCGTATCGCACCCGTGAGCGCCTCAAGTACCTGGCCGGCACCGAAATCGCTGCCGGCTGGTTCGCCATGGACGCGCTGCCGGAAGACAAGGCGCGCGACCTCCAGCAGATCGACGTGGACATCGGCCCATGAGTTTCGAGGACATCTTCGGCACCGCGCCCACCGTGGTCGCCTCCGCACCGGGACGCGTGAACCTGCTCGGCGAGCACACCGACTACAACGACGGCTTCGTGCTGCCTGCGGCGATTCCGCAGAAGACGACCCTGTCGCTGCGTCCGAACCGCGGCGCCGAGTTCGTCGTGCACGCGGCGGACCTCGCCAGCGAGTCGCGCTTCCCGCGTGACGCGCTGCCGGGCGACCACTTCGCGAGCTACGTCTACGGCGTGATCCGCGGAGTCGACGCGCTTGGGGTGGAAGTCCCGTATCTCGACATCCACGTGCACTCCGACGTGCCGATGGGTGTGGGGCTCTCCTCGAGCGCCGCGCTCGAAGTCGCGATGCTGCGTGCGCTGCGCGAGCTAATGTCGCTCGAAATCGACGACGTGCGGATCGCGCAGTTGGCGCAGCGCGCGGAGGTCGACTTCGCCGGCGTCAACTGCGGGATCATGGATCAGATGGCGTCCAGCCTCGCGGACGAGGCCCATCTGCTGTTCCTCGACACGCGCACGCTGGAGCGTCGCCTCGTTCCGCGCCCGGAGGGCACGGAGGTCCTGGTGATCGACTCGGGCCTGAGCCGCTCGCTGGCGGCGAGCGCGTACAACACGCGGCGCGCCGAATGCGAGGCCGCCGCCCGCGCGCTCGGCGTGCCCAGCCTGCGCGACGTTGCCGATGCGGACGCGGTCGAGCGCCTGGACGAACCGCAGCGCCGTCGCGCCCGACACGTCGTCACCGAGAACGCGCGGGTGCTGCGAGCGGTCGAAGGCGTCGATGGGGCGACGTTCGGCGAGCTCATGAACGCGTCGCACGCCAGCCTGCGCGACGACTACGAGGTGTCGGTGCCGGAACTCGATCGTCTGGTCGACCTGCTGCAGCAGCATGCGTCGGTGCACGGCGCCCGCCTGACCGGTGCGGGTTTCGGCGGCGCGTGCGTCGCCCTGTGTCGCGAGGGCGAGGCGCGACGCGTCGGTCACGACGTCGTCGCCCGCTACAACGCGGCAGGCGGGCAGGGCCGTGTCCTGGTGCCCGCGGAGTCCACTCCATGAGCACGCAGGATCCTGCAGTGCCCTCGACGCACCTGCATGAAGAGACTGGCCGGAGCGTCCGCACGCACACGCTCGCGGCGGGCGAGCTGCTCGCCGTGTTCCGTCCCGAGCAGGGCATGCTCTGCACGTCGCTGAAGCATCGCGGCGAGGAGATCCTGCGACGCGTCGACGAGATGGACGAGGCCCTCGCCACAGGCATGTCGATCGGCATCCCGCTGAACTATCCCTTCGCGAACCGCCTGCGCGGCACGAGTTACGACTTCGACGGCCGCGAGGTGCATCTCGATCCCGCGTCGCCGTGGCTGATGAAGGACTGGAACGACATCATCATCCACGGCGTGCCGTGGCCGAAGCTCGAGTGGCGCGTGCAGGAGGCGACCGATCGCCGCCTGCGCAGCCGGCTCGCCTGGAACCGCCCGGAGCTGCTGGGGGTCTTTCCGTTCGAGCACGAGGTCGAGATGACGGCGACACTGGACGGCCTCGGACTCACGATCGAGACCGCGGTGCTCGCGACGGCCGGTACCCGCGTGCCGGTGAGCTTTGGCTTCCATCCCTACATCGGGGTGCCCGGGCTGCGTCGGGATCAATGGCGACTGTCGCTGCCGGCGATGCAGGGGATCGTGCTCGACGCCCGACTGCTTCCCGTGGGAGAGCGCACGGATCTTCCCGCTTACGACGATCGACTCGCCGACCTCGACTTCGACCATGGCTTCGCCTTCGTCTCGGGCGCGCCGAGCATGTCGATCGAAGGAAACGGACGGCGCGTCACCGTCGATTTCCTCGAAAACTTCCGCTACGCGCAGATCTACGCGCCGCCGGGCTTCGATTACATCTCGCTCGAGCCGATGACGGCGCCCGCCGACGCGCTGCGCAGCCACGAAGACCTTCCGGTGGTGGACGCGGGCGGGCGCTTCGCGGCGACGTTCCGGATCCGCGTGGAGCCGACGCACGGGGCTTCGCTGCACTGACGTCCAAAGTCCAAGGCCCCTTGCCGCGCGTGCGGCCAGGGACTGATACGCCAGCGCGCCCTGGGCCGACCTGCGCCGCACATCACCCGGCTTCTCATGTTTCGACGGCCGGGAGGCACGCTCGACCGGCCGCCCGACCACGCCGTCGGTGGCCCGCGTTACGGGGTCCCGGACTCCGGCGCCCGGCTGACGTCGTCCTTCGCCTTGCCGGACTCGTCCGTCCGGGGCGAGGCGGTTCGTTCGTCCTGGCCGTCACGCTTGCGCGGATCGCCTTCCCGCGAATCGCTGACGCGCCCGCTGCCCGTGTTGTCGCGTTCGTCGCGCATGGCGGTCTCCTGGTTCGAGCCCCGGAATCTAGATGGACCGTCGTGAGCCGGAGGTCTTAGCGGCTGCGACCTCCGCCGTTTACCCTTGCGGCACTCTGGAGGGTTCAATGATCGGCAAGTCCGCGAAAACCGGTTCCAAGCGCGCCACGGCCTACGTCTGCGCCGACTGCGGTTCCGAGCACAGCAAGTGGCAGGGCCAGTGCACCGACTGCGGCCGCTGGAACACGCTCAACGAGTTCGCGATCGAGGCCGCCGTGCCGGAGAAGTCCGGGGTTGCGCAGAGCCGCCGCAGCGGCTGGGCCGGCAAGGTCGATCCGCCCGCGATCACCGCGCTCAAAGACGTGACCGTCTCGGAGGAATCGCGCGAGACGACGCATATCGGCGAGTTCGATCGCGTCCTCGGCGGCGGCCTCGTGCAGGGCTCGGTGGTGCTGGTCGGCGGCGACCCGGGCATCGGCAAGTCGACGTTGCTGCTGCAGGCGGTCGCGCTGATGGCGCAGTCGATGCCCGGGCTCTACGTCACCGGCGAAGAGTCGCTGGCGCAGGTCGCCGGCCGCGCCGTGCGGCTCGGTCTTCCGCTGGAAGGCGTGCACGCGCTTGCCGAGACGTGCATCGAACGCATCCTCGAACAGGCGGCGCCGATGGGGCCGCGCCTGATCGTCGCCGACTCGATCCAGACGCTGTGGACCGAGACGCTCACCGCGGCCCCGGGTTCCGTGAGCCAGGTGCGCGAAAGCGCGGCGCGCCTCGTGCGTTACGCGAAGGAGACGGGAACCGCGGTCTTCCTCGTCGGCCACGTGACGAAGGAGGGCGGCATCGCCGGGCCGCGCGTGCTCGAGCACATGGTCGACGCCGTGCTGTATTTCGAGGGCGAGTCGGGCAGCCGCTTTCGCGTGCTGCGCGCCTTCAAGAACCGCTTCGGCGCGGTGAACGAGCTCGGCGTGTTCGCCATGGCCGACAAGGGCCTGCGCGAAGTGCCCAACCCGTCGGCGATCTTCCTGTCCGGCAGCCGCGAGGCACAGCCCGGCAGCTGCGTGATGGTCACGCGCGAAGGCACGCGGCCGCTGATGGTCGAGGTGCAGGCGCTGGTCGACCACTCGCCGCTGTCGAATCCGCGGCGCGTCGCGGTCGGCATGGAAGGCAACCGACTCGCGATGCTGCTGGCCGTGCTGCATCGCCATGGCGGCGTCGCGGTCGGCGACCAGGACGTCTTCGTGAACGTCGTCGGCGGCATCCGTGTGCAGGAGACGGCGGTCGACCTGCCGCTGCTGCTCGCGGTGCTGTCTTCGCTGCGCGATCGGCCGCTCGGCGAGATGACGGTCGCCTTCGGTGAAGTCGGTCTCTCGGGCGAGATCCGCCCGGTGCCGAACGGCGAGGAGCGCCTCAAGGAGGCCGCGACCCACGGCTTCAAGCGCGCGATCGTGCCGAAGGCGAATGCACCGAAGTCGGGGAAAGTGGCCGGAATGGATGTGATCGGCGTCGAGCGGCTGGCGGACGCGCTCGAGCACGCCTGACGGTTGACCTGCCGCGCCACGCGCGGCTACGGTCCCACGACGGGACCCGTTCGCACGGGTCCTTTTCCACGTGGAGACCGCGATGTCCGTTCCCACCCGGGGCTTCGTCGAGCGTGCCGTGCATCCGGCGCCGGGCCGGCTGCGCCCGAGCGCCTGGCTCGACGCCTGGCGGACCGTGGAGGTGGTGGGCCGCGTCACCGACGAAGGCGTCTGCGCCGAGCGCATCGCGGGCGACGACGCCTGGACCGCGCGCGTTCGCCTCCAGCCGTGGGCGCAGTGCGGGGCGGCCCCGACCGACGAACCGCTCGAGATCGAATGGGGGACCGACACGGCGAGCCTCGCCCGGCGGCAACGCATGCTCGAACCCGGCGACGAGGTTCGGCTGCGTGTCCGCATGACCGGCGACGCGCTGCGGGCGAAACTCGCCGAGCGCCGCTGACGACTCAGTGGCCGCCGGCGGCGCCGCCGATCTTCGCGGCGAACGGCGGCTTCGCGACCCAGACGAAGGCGATCACGACGAGGAACACGATGCCCAGCACGTGGAAGATCTCGTTGAACCCGATCTGCACGGCCTGCTGCGAAATCATCCGTTCGAGCACGAACGCGCCACGCTGAAGGTCGCCGCGGCCGAGTTGCTCGACCGTCTCCCGGATCGCCGGATTGTAGGCATCGATGTGTTCGGTCAGCTGCGCATGGTGGATCGTCGTCCGCTGGTTCCACGCCCAAGTCGTGAGCGACGCGGCGAAGCTGCCCCCGAGCGTACGGACGAACGTAGCCAGACCTGAGCCCGCCGCGATCTCGTGCGGCTCCAGGTCCGATAGCAGGATCGTCAGCACCGGCATGAAGAACAGCGCGACGCCCAGCCCCTGCCACAGCTGCACCATCGCGATGCGCTGGAAATCGACGTCGAGCGTGAAGCCCGAGCGGATGAAGCTGGTGCCGGCCATCACCATGAAGGCGAACGTGGCGAGGATGCGCAGGTCGAAGCGCGTCGCGTACTTGCCCACGAACGGCGTGAGGATCACCGGCAGGATGCCGATGGGTGCACTGGCGAGGCCCGCCCAGATCGCGGTGTAGCCGAGGTTGCGCTGCAGCCACAGCGGCACGAGCAGGCCGACGCTGAAGAAGGCCGCATAGGCCATCACCATGGCCAGCGTGCCGGCCGCGAAGTTGCGATGGCGGAACAGGCGCAGGTTGACGATCGGGTCCTTCTCGGTCAGTTCCCAGATCAGGAACACCGCGAGCGAGACGGCCGAGACGATGGCGAGCACCACGATGCGCGTGGAATTGAACCAGTCCTCGTCGTTGCCGAGGTCGAGCAGCGTCTGCAGCGCGCCGACGCCGAGCACCAGCGTCGCGAGACCGATGTAGTCCATCTTCGGCTTCTCCAGCCGCTCCGGGCGGCCCTTCAGCTGCCGTCCGACGACGAAGCTCGAGAAGATGCCGATCGGCACGTTGATGAAGAAGATCCATTCCCAGCTGTAGTTGTCGGTGATCCAGCCGCCCAGGATCGGGCCCGCGATGGGCGCCACGACCGTGACCATCGCCAGCAGGGCGATGGCCTGTCCGCGTTTCTGCGGCGGATAGATCGACAGCAGCAGCGCCTGCGTCACCGGATACATCGGGCCGGCCACGAAGCCCTGCAGCGCGCGAGCGACGACGAGGAAGCCCATCGAGTTGGCGATGCCGCACAGCAGCGAGGCGAACACGAAGGCGAGGGTGGCGAGCGTGAACAGGCGGAGCTCGCCGAAGCGACGCGTGAGGTAGCCCGTCAGCGGCAGCGCGATCGCGTTGCTCACCGCGAACGAGGTGATCACCCACGTCGCCTGGTTCGAACTCGCCCCGAGATTGCCCGCGATGGTCGGCAGCGAAACGTTCGCGATCGTCGTGTCGAGCACCTGCATGAACGACGCGAGCGCGAGGCCCAGGGTCGTCAGCGCCATGTTCGGCGGTCGGAAGGCGTTCGCGGGGGCGGGGGCAGCAGCAGCCATGGGGCCTTCGATGCGTCAGGTCGACGCGGCGCGGGTGCGCGCGTCGGGATTGGCGGAGAGGCGACGGATCGACGCGCGGTGCACGCGCGTCGAAACGGTCAGCCGCGACGGCCGGACAGGTTCTGGCGGATGACCTGGTCGATGCGGTCCTGCACGGCCTGCATCTGGCGGTCGTACGCGGCGGTCGTCATCAGCGGCTTCTCGGGCGGTGCCGAGGCCAGCACAGGGCCGTTCTGGTCGTGCAGGTCGACGTCGGCACTCATCGACAGTCCGATCCGCAGCGGATGCTTCGCGAGCTGCGCCCGGTCGACCTCCACGCGCACCGGCACGCGCTGCACGATCTTGATCCAGTTGCCGCTCGCGTTCTGCGCCGGCAGCAGCGAGAACGCGCTGCCGGTACCGAGCCCGAGGCTCGCGATGCGGCCCTTGTAGGTCACGTCGTCGCCGTAGAGATCGGAATGCAGCTCGACCGGCTGGCCGATGTGCATCCGCGCGAGCTGCGTCTCCTTGAAGTTCGCCTCCACCCAGACCTGCTCGAGCGGGATCACCGTCATCAGCGGCTGGCCCGGCTGCACGCGCTGTCCGAGCTGCACGCTGCGCTTGGCGACGTAGCCGCTCACCGGCGCGACGATCGCGCCGCGCTGCATGGCGAGATAGGCCGAGCGCACCTGCGATGCGGCCGCCTGCACCTGCGGCTGGTCGCGCACCGTCGTGGCGTCCACGAGCGCGCGGCTGCGCGAGAGATTGCCGCGCGACGTCGCGAGTGCCGCTTCGGCGGCAGCCAGGTCGTCGCGTGCATGCGCCAGTTCCTCGGCCGACACCGCCCCGCTGGCGACCAGGCCACTGCGGCGGGCGACGTCGGCGCGCAGCTTGCCGATGGCGACTTCGCGTGCACGGATTTCGGCTTCGGAGGCGCTGACCGTGCTGTACAGCCCACGCACCTGCCGCACGGTATTGGCGAGGTTCGCGACGGCCTGCTCGTAGCCCACCTGCGCGTCCGTCGCATCGAGCTGCACGAGGACCTGGCCGGCCTCGACGCGCATCCCGTCCTCGGCGCTGATGCCGGTGACGGTGCCCGTCGTCTGCGGCGTGATCGCCACGATGTTGCCCTGGACGTAAGCGTCGTCGGTGTCCTGGTGCCAGCGTCCGACGAGCATGTGCCAGGCGAACCAGCCGGCGCCGCCGATGACGACGACGGCACCGAGCATCGTCAGCGCGCGGCGGCGCTTGCTCGACTTGGCGGGCGGGGAAGCGGGAGTCGCGGGGGGCGTGGGCGTGCTCATCGGGCGTCGGCCGTGGAATCGGAAAGGGAGTCGGAGGTCGGGAGCGCGAGTTCCAGGCCGCCCCCGAGCGCCTGGTCGAGGTCGACCACGGCGACGAGGCGCTGCGCGCGGAGCGCCGCGAGTTGCTGGTCGAGCTGCAGCAGCGGGCGCTGTGCATTCAGCACGTCGATCTGCGTCGACAGCCCGGCCTTGTAGCGTGTGTTCGCGAGCGAGAGCGCGGCCTTCGCGGCGTCGCGCGCCTCGCGCACCTGCGCGATCTGGGCGTCGAGCCGACGTGCGATGGCGAGCGCATCGGCGACTTCGCGAAGGCCGGTGACGAGGCTGCCGTTGTAGGCGGCCACCGCGAGGTCGTAGTCGGCCGTGGATTTCTCGAGGTTGTTGCGCAGCCGACCGCCATCGAAGATCGGCAGCGACAGCGCGGGCCCGCCCTGTGCGACCAGCGCATTGGTCGACAGCAGGTCGCCGAGGCCGCCGGCCGCAAGGCCCACCAGCGCGGAGAGGTTCACCGTCGGATAGAACTGCGCCTTCGCGGCCGAGATCCCGCGGTTCGCGGCCTCGGCACGCCAGCGCGCGGCGACGACGTCGGGGCGGTGGCCGAGCAGTTCGCTCGGGACCACGGACGGTACGCCGGGGGAGGGCGCCTTCAGCAGGCGAGGCCGCGCGATCGTGGCGCCGCGGTCGGGCCCCTTGCCGAGCAGGGCCGCGATGGCATTGCGCGTCGTGTCGACCTGCTGCTGCGCAGCCGTGGCTTGCTGGCCCGCCGACGCGATCAGAGCCTCGGCATTGCGCACCGGCAGCTGGTTGTCGACGCCGGCGCGGGCGCGTTGCCGGGCGAGCGAGAGCAGGCCCTTCGAGCGGGTGGCCTCGGCCGACGCCACGTCGAGCGCGTCGTAGGCCTGGGCGAGACCGATGTAGGCGCGCACGACGTTCGCCGCGAGCGAGACGCGCGCCGCCTGGGCGTCGACTTCGGCGGCGCGCAGCTGGCCGATCGTCGCTTCGTAGCGGGCGCGGTCGCCGCCCCAGAGATCGGGCGCGTACTTGATGTTGAGCCCGAGCAGGATGACGCCCTTGTACTCGCCGCCGAGCGGCGGCGGCGCCACCGACTCGGGGATGAGCACGCCGGAGTACTGCGCCGTCGCGCCCACGGTCGGCTGCCTCGCCGCATCGGCGAGGCCGGCCTGCGCGACGGCCTGGCGGACGCGCGCGTCCGCGGCGGCGAGCGCGGGCTGGCCCGCGAGTGCTTCCTCGACGAGTGCATGGAGCTGGGGGTCGCCGAAGGCGCGCCACCAGTCTCGCGAAAGCGCCGCAGCGTGCCCTGCGCGTCCGAGCGTGGCCGAGGCGGCGAGGGCATCGGCGTCGGCCGGCGCACCGACCGGTGCGATCCCATGCGTGCTCGCGCAGCCCGCCAGGGCGAGCGCGAGGAACAGCGGGGCCAGGCGCCGGACGGCCGGCGCAGCGTTTCGAGGCGTCATGTCAGTCGGAATCCGGGGAAAGGTTGTCGCGCACGCGGGCGAGGAGGTCCATCAGGCGCGCCCGCTCGTCGTCGTCGAGGCCCGCGGTCGCGCGCTCGTGCACGCGGCGGCCGCAATCGCTGATGTCGCGCCACAGCACACGCCCGGCGTCCGTCAGGTCGACGTGCAACGCGCGGCGGTCCTGCGGGTCGGTGACGCGGGCGACGAGGCCCTGCGCCACGAGCTTGTCGAGCACGCGGGTCATCGCGCCGGGATGCAGCTGCGCGGCGCGCGCCAGCTCGCTGGCGCCGGCGCGGCCGGCGGCGAGCGTCTTCAGGGTGATGTACTGGCTGAAGTTCAGCTCATGGCCCGCGGCCGCGAGTTCCCGTTCCATGCGTGCCCACATGGCGTCGCGAACCTGCCTAAACAGGAGGCCGAGGGTGGAGCCGTTGCAGGAGGCGGCGTTCATGGCCGAGCACTCTATGTGCGTCGGCAATAGTTGTCAATGCAATTATTGCGGGTGCGCGTAGTTGGCTGGGCGTCAGCCGACCGGCCGGTGGAGGATCAGCTCCAGCACGCCCTTGCTGCCGAAATACGCCAGCACCAGCAGCGCCATGGCGCCGAGCGTCCAGCCGGCGGCCCGCGCCCCCCGCCAGCCCGAGCGGCGCCGGCCGTACAGCAGCGCGCCGAAGGCCAGCCACGACAGGATGCTCAGCACCGTCTTGTGCACCAGGTGCTGGGCAAACAGGTTCTGCACGAACAGCACGCCGGTCAGGAGCGTCGCCGTCAGCAGGCCGAAGCCGACCGCGATCGTGCGGAAGAGCAGGGCCTCGAGCTGGACCAGCGGGGGCAGCGCACGTAGCCATCCGTGGAACTCGCGACGGCGCAGCGCCCGTTCCTGCAGCCAGAGCGTCACGGCAAGCAATGCGGCCACGGCCAGCGTGGCGTAAGCGAGCAGCGCGAGCGCCGCGTGCAGTTGCTGCTGCCAGTCGAGCCGCATCGGCGTTCCATGCCCGTAGGCGCGGAACGCGGCCAGCATCGCGGCCGCCAGGGGGAGCGCGAACATCGCGAGCGCCGACATGCGCTCCCGTCGCGCGACCCCGGCGGTCAGCGCCGCCATCCCGAGCCCCACCAGCGACAGCGCGGCGAAGAAGTGCAGGTCCGGCCCGCCCACTTCCTTCCACGCGGCGATATGCGTCGTGGCGTGAAGCGCCATCGCGAGCGTCGCGGGGATGCGCCAGCCGTCGCCGGGCGCCGCCGGATCGGCGTGCAGCGCACGGGCGAGCAGGGCGGTGGCGACCAGGTAGAGAAGGACGGACAGGACGACGAGCGCGAGCATCATGCGCCCAGTGTCGCACAGCCGTTCCGCGGCCCGCGGGCCCGTGGCGGCTATACTTCGCGACCGTTTTTCGCGTCGGCCGAGCCATGTTCGAATCCCTGTCCCAGCGCCTCTCCGGCACCATCGAGCGCTTGCGCGGCCGCGGTCGCCTGACCGAGGAGAACATCCGCGAGGCGCTGCGCGAGGTGCGTATCGCGCTGCTGGAAGCGGACGTCGCGCTGCCGGTCGTGCAGGCGCTGGTCGAGCGCATCAAGACGCGCGCGGTCGGGCAGGAAGTGCTGAAGTCGCTGACGCCGGGCCAGTCGCTCATCAAGGTGGTGCGCGACGAGCTCACCGCGGTGATGGGCGCGCAGGCCGCTGACCTCAACCTCAACGTTCCGGCGCCCGCCGTCATCCTCATGGCCGGCCTGCAGGGCGCGGGCAAGACGACCACCGTCGGCAAGCTCGCCAAGCACCTGAAGGAACGCCGCAAGAAGAAGGTGATGGTGGTGTCCGCCGACGTCTACCGTCCGGCCGCGATCGAGCAGCTCCGCCAGCTCGCGGAGCAGGTCGACGTGGCCTTCTTCGCGTCGGATGCGTCGCAGAAGCCCGAAGCGATCGTGCGTGCCGCGATCGACGACGCACGCAAGTCGTACGTCGACGTGCTGATCGTCGACACCGCGGGCCGCCTCGCGATCGACGAGGCGATGATGGCGGAGATCAAGACGCTGCACGGCGCGGTGGATCCGGTCGAGACGCTGTTCGTCGTCGATTCGATGACCGGCCAGGACGCGGCCGTCACCGCGAAGGCCTTCGCCGAGGCGCTTCCGCTCACCGGCGTGGTGCTGACCAAGACCGACGGCGACGCGCGCGGCGGCGCGGCGCTGTCCGTGCGCTACATCACCGGCCGTCCGATCAAGTTCATCGGCACCGGCGAGAAGCCCGAAGGCTTGGACGTTTTCCATCCCGACCGCATCGCGAGCCGCATCCTCGACATGGGCGACGTGCTGTCGCTCGTCGAGCAGGTCGAGCAGCAGGTCGACAAGGACAAGGCGCAGAAGCTCGCCGAGAAGGTCGTCAAGGGCAAGAAATTCGACCTCAACGACATGCGGGACCAGCTCGAGCAGATGCAGAGCATGGGCGGCCTGCACGGCCTGATGGACAAGCTCCCGGGCATGGGCCAGGTGCCCGCACACCTGAAGGAGCAGATCACCGGCAAGGAAGTGCCGCGGATGATCGCGATCATCAACTCGATGACGAAGAAGGAGCGTCGCAACCCGGCGCTGCTCAACGGATCCCGGCGCGCCCGCATCGCCAAGGGCGCGGGCCTGACCCCGGCCGACGTGAACAAGGTGATGAAGCAGTACCAGCAGATGGAAAAGATGATGTCCAAGCTGGCCGGCGGCGGCATGAAGGGGCTCATGCGCGGCATGAAGGGCATGATGGGCGGTCGCGGCGGCATGCCGTTCCGCTGAGCAGCGGGCCTGCCGCGACGCGTCGCAATCGGACGACGCAGGTGTAAATCCGCGCACGCTGTCGCAATTGCGTTAACTCCGTCACATAATGTGGGCACGGTACGGCACGGTTTGCCGGCCGACGGGGTTGGAACAGGAATTGCACGCGCACGGGAGTGCGCGGCGCCGCCGCGTGCAGGAATGCACCTGACATGGGGAGCGCGGAAGCGCGATGCACGACATTCTTCTGGTATCCGGGACTCGCCCGGAGATCATCAAACTTGCGCCGGTCTATCACGAACTCCGCCGGCGCGACTGGGCGCGGGTGAGCTGGCTGCACACGGGCCAGCACGGCGAGATGGCCGGTCCGATCCTCGCGAGCTTCGGCATCAGGCCGGACTACGCCTTTGAACGGCACGGCTCGACGCTCGACGAGTTCAGCGCGCAATGCCGCGAGCAGCTCGCGGGCGTCATGCGCGAACGCGCATGGAGTTCCGTCATCGTGCAGGGCGACACCGAGAGCACGTTCCTCGGTGCACTCGCCGGCTTCTACCATCGCGTGCCGGTCTCGCACGTCGAGGCCGGGCTGCGCACGCACAACCTCGATCGCCCATTCCCTGAAGAAGGGCTGCGGCAGATGATCAGCCGGATCGCGCGGCATCAGTTCGCGCCCACGGCGCGTGCGCGCGACATGCTCCTGCGCGAGGCGGTGCCGGAATCCCACGTCGAGGTGACCGGCAACACGGTGGTCGACGCGCAGAAGTGGCTGATCGAGCAGCGCGGCCTGCAGCGCCGCCGGTCGGGTCGCGGCCATATCCTGGTGACCGTCCACCGCCGTGAGAACTGGGGCGACGACGTCGCGCAGATCTGCCATGCGGTCGCCGACATCGCGATGTGCTATCCGCAGTCCGACATCCTGTTTCCCGTGCACCTCAATCCTGTGATCCAGGGGCCGGCGCGCGACATCCTCGGTGGACTGCCGAACGTGCGCCTGACCGCGCCCCTCGACTATCTCGAGATGCAGCAGGCGCTGATCGATTCGTGGCTCGTGCTGAGCGACTCGGGTGGATTGCAGGAGGAGGCGCCGACGTTCGGCGTCCCGCTTCTCGTCCTGCGCGAGGAGACCGAGCGCCCGGAGGCCGTCGAGGCCGGCTGCGCGCGCATCGTCGGCACCGACCGCGAGCGCATTTTCGCGCAGGTCTGCGACCTCTGGGACAACGACACGGCCTACGCGGCGATGCATCGCGTCGCCAATCCCTTCGGCGATGGCCGCGCCAGCGAGCGCATCGCCGACCGTCTCGCCCGTTCCTTCGGGCTCGTCCACGACGAGCGCGAGGCGGCGGCGTGATCGGTGCGCTCACCGACGTCCTGGGAACCTACCTCTACGTCCTGAAGTTCATCGCGATGGGCACGGCGGTGCTGCTGATCATCAGCGGCATCGACGATCTGTTCATCGACGTCGTGTACTGGGGGCGCCGGATGCTTCGCGCGGTGACAATTTACCGGCGTCACTCGCGGGGTGGTTTCGACCTGCTGCAGGGAGCGCCGGAGAAAGCGCTCGCGATCATGGTCCCCGCGTGGCAGGAGACCGGCGTGGTCGGTCCCATGGCCGAGCTCGCGGCATCGACGCTCGACTACGAGAACTACCACATCTTCGTCGGCACCTATCCGAACGATCCCGACACGCAGCGGGAGGTCGACGCCGTGTGCGCGCGGTTCCCGAACGTGCACAAGGTGGTCTGCGCGCGGCCCGGTCCGACGAGCAAGGCCGACTGCCTCAATAATGTGCTCGATGCGATCCTGCAGTTCGAACGGCAGGCGAAGTTCGAGTTCAGTGGCTTCATCCTGCACGACGCCGAGGACGTGATCAGCCCGCAGGAACTGCGGCTGTTCAACCACCTCGTCGACCGGAAAGACCTGATCCAGGTGCCGGTCTATCCGTTCGAGCGGCGCTGGACGCACTTCACCAGCATGCACTACATCGACGAGTTCGCCGAGCTGCACGGGAAGGATCTCGTCGTGCGCGAGGCGCTCGCGGGGCAGGTGCCCAGCGCGGGCGTCGGCACGTGCTTCAGCCGGCGCGCGATGCTGGCGCTCATCGCGGACGGCGACGGCATCGCATTCGACGTGCAGAGCCTCACGGAGGACTACGACATCGGCTTCCGCCTGAAGGCGAGGGGCATGAGCGAAGTCTTCGTGCGCTATCCGGTGTGGAACGGGGAGGACGAGCCGCGCCGCTTCGGCCGCAGCCGCGACCAGGCGAGCGTCGTCTGCGTGCGCGAGTACTTCCCCGACACGCTCGGCACGGCCGTGCGGCAGAAGGCCCGCTGGATCATCGGGATCGTCTTCCAGGGATATCGCACCCACCGCTGGACGCGGAATCCGATCGTCAACTACTTCCTCTGGCGTGACCGTCGCGGCGCGATCACCAACTTCATCAGCTTCTTCGCGATTTTGATCCTCGGCCAGATGCTGCTGCTCGGCCTGTTGCAGATGCTGCCCGGGGCGCCACGGTTTCTGTCGATCTTCGAGCAGGATCGCTGGTTCCAGGTCGTGCTGACGATCAACTTGGCGTTGATGGCGAACCGCATCGCACAGCGCCTGTTCTTTGTGTCCCGCTACTACGGACTCGGGCAAGCACTGCTGTCGCTGCCCCGCCTGATGTGGGGCGCCTTCATCAACTTCCTGGCGAACGTGCGCGCGATCCGGCAGATCATCCAGCAGGGTGATCCGCGGCGCGTCGCCTGGGACAAGACGACGCACGATTTCCCGACCGTCGGCACCACCCGCCGTTCGCGGCGACCGCTCGGCGAGATCCTGGTCGAGCAGGGTGCATTGACGCCGGCCCAGCTGGAGCAAGCCCTGGCGGACACCGTTCCCGGGCTCCGGCTCGGCAGCGCGCTGGTGCATTCGCGGTTGATTTCCGCAGGCCAGCTGGCCGGGGCACTCGCCGTGCAGAACGGCGTCGAGGCGGAATCGATCGAGCCGTACGCGCCCTCCGCGTCGCTGATGGCCTCGATGGAGCGCGACGTCATGCTCCGCTACGGGATCCTGCCGTTGCGCGAGGAAGGGCCGACGCTCGTCGTCGCAAGCGAATGGGCGATCGATCCCGTGTCGCTCGCTGCGCTCTCGCGCCGCCTGAAGCGCCCGGTTCGCTATGTGATCGCGCACCGTGGCGAAGTCGTGGTCAACACGCGATGCCTGCTCGCCGACGACGATGCGAATCCACGCATGCGCCTGGCGCGCTGGGTGCGGGAGGGCCGCGTCGCCGCCTCGGAGGCCGAGCCGCTGTGGCGACGTTACGTCAACGAGCAGGTCTCCCTCGGTGAATTGCTGATGTCGCTCGGCCATGTCGAGCCCACGGCCTTCCGCGCACTCATGCTGCGGTTCGGCCATTCCATCCAGTTGGGCGAATTCCTCGTGCGCAATGACGTCATCACCGAGGACGTGCTCCGTCGTGCACTGAGCCTCCAGCAACGGCTGCAGCCGACCCTCGAGGCCGTGGTCGAGCCGCTCGCGCGACAGGTACTTGAAGCGCCCGCGGAGCCCGCGGCATGAGGTGCCTCGCGTTGCTCAGCGTCGCGCTCGCGGCGGCACTGCCCTTCGCTGCGCGCGCGGCCGAGCCGATCGATCTGGGTCCGGGCGTGAGCGACTACCAACGCTTCATGGTCTATCCGCATCTCCAGCGGGCGTTCGAAGCGCAGGCGCGCGGGGACTTCGACGCGGCGATCGACGGCTTCCAGCGCGCGCGTTCGTATGCGCCGCGCAGCGCGAACGTCGCACTCTTCCTTGCCGACGCGTATCGCCGCGCGGGGCGTCCGGCGCTCGCCGAGCGGGTGCTTGCAGAGCAGCGTCGGTACACGCCTGGGGATGCGCGCCTCGCAGCGGCACCGACGCCGATGCGGGCTGCCGCTGCATCGGCGCGCGCGCTCCCGCCGACCCTGCCTGCGTCGCCGGCCGTTCCGGTAATCGCGCCTCGACCCGCCGTCACCAGCCCGCGGAACGCGCGCGCAGCGGTCGTCGGGCCTAAGGCGACGAGACCGCCGACGGCCGAATCCGACCGGCGTCTGGCCTCCGAGATTACGGCTGCCCTCGAGACGGGCGACGCCGCTCGCGCCGACCGGCTGCTGGCGGGCGTACCGTCCACCTCGTTTCCGGAAGCACGCCTCGCCACCGATCTCGCCCTGGGTCGTCGCGAGGCCGCTGCACGACGTGCCGTGGCGCTGGTCCGGGCGACGCCGTCCGATGCGGCGCTGTTCGATCGCGTCACCTATCGTCTGGTCGCAGCGGGCGAGGGCACCCTCGCCGCGCGTCTGCTTCTCGACGCCTGGCCGTCGCCGGTGGCGTCCACGCCCGCGCTGGTCACGCGCCTGGCGGCGTTGATTTCCAGTGATCCGTCGCGGGTGACGCCCGACGATCGCATCCGGCTCGCGGCCGCACCGGCCGTCGCCGGAGCCAAGGTCGAGCTTTCCGCAGCCCTCGGCGACTGCGGTACCGCCACGCGCGTCGCAGCCGAGGCCGACGCGGTGACCGCGGCCGGCTGGTCCGCGCTCGCGTCGTGCACCACGTCGGATCGCGCCGCGATGCTCGACGCGCTCAGGACGGCGGTCGCCAAAGGCGCCGACGCAACCGCGTTGCGCGCGTTCGCGTACCGCGCCTTCGAGGCCCGCGAGTACGCGGCCGCGCTCGATGCCTGGCACGCGGTGCCGTCGGCACAGCTCGAGCCGGACCACCTGCTCGCAGCCGCCACCACCGCGGTGGCCGCGAATCGCGCGGCGGATGCGGGGATCTGGCTCGATGAGTACGAACGTCGCGGTGTGCCGCAAACCGACGCCTACTGGTGGCTGCGGGCGGTGTCGCTCGGCGGAAGCGCCGGTGAACGTGCGGCGATCGACCATGCGATTTCGTTCCGTGAGGACGCGCGCTACCTCGCGCGGCGCGCGCAGCTGCAGTCAGCGGCCGGCGAACGCGATGCCGCGGTCGCCAGCCTCGAGCGCGCGCACGCGCTCGCACCTGACGACGAGGCGATCGCCGCGTCGCTCGGCTACGCACTCATCGCGGTCGGACGTGATGGGGATGCCCTGCCGCTCCTTGCGGCGTACCGGACGCGCCATGCCGAGCAGGCACCGGTCGCCGAGGACCTCGCGGAGCTCCATCGTCGGCTGTTGCAGCCCGATGCGGCGCGAACGATGGCGGCCACGGCGATCGACTTGCTCGGTCCCGATGGCGATCCCGATCGCGTGTTCCGCCTTCGCCGCCTGTACGAGCAGCTTGGCCGCACCTGGACGGTGAGCGCGGACGCGACGCTCGGCAATGCGGTCGCGGGCACCAACACGACGATTCCGGGTGGCGCCTACCGCAGCTATGCGCAGGTCGAGGCCGCTTACCGCTTCGGGCAGGTCCTGCAGCGGCCCGATCGCGACGCGCTGTCCGCCTATGCCCGCATCTTCGCCGGGGCGCAGGGCGGTGGCGTGTGGCCGGACGACCTGCCGACGCTGGGCGTCGGGCTCCGCTGGAAGCCGTTCGAGACGCGCGTCCTCTACGTTGCGCTGGAACGACAGATCGCGCTCGACATGCGCGATGCGAGAGACGACGACACGCTGCTGCGTGTAAGTGCGGCGCCGCTCACGGATCCGCGAATCGGGGACGACTGGCATGCCTCCGGTGCGGGATGGTGGTCACACACGATCTATCTCGATGCCGCCCACTATCTGCGCAGGGGAGACAGCGCGGCAACCGCGGACTACCAGGTCGGACACCACTTCAAGCTCGGCGACGGCGAGACGCTCCAGCCGTTCGCGCGCGCGCAGTGGAATGGACGTTGGCAGGACGGCGGATTCGACAGGGATGCGAGGCTCGGACTCGGGCTCCGGTGGAACCGGTGGTATGGCGGCGATGCCCACGAGGCATGGCCGCATCGCCTCGTGATCGGCCTCGAACTGCAGAACGCGCTGACGACCTATCTGCCGGAACGGCGGACCCTCTTCGTCAACGTCGGAAGCTACTGGTAGCCATGATCAGACTTGCGCTCGCCCTGGTGCTCGGATTCCTTTCCTTTACCAGCAGCGCGCAGGTCGCGATGATCTACCAGCCGCAGCTGCGCGACATGCAGGTCGCCGAGGCGGCGTGGCCGGGTGTCTTCGAACAGACGCGGCAGCAGGGCTTCGACACGATCGTCCTGCAATACACCCGTTACGGCAGCGCGTTCGGCTCGCGGTCCGAGCAGGACTGGCTGCGTCGACGCATCGCCGATGCCCGGGGCAAAGGGCTGCGCGTGGTCGTCGGCCTGTATGCCGACCCCGACTTCTTCAATGCGCAGTACCAGTCGGGCGCCGCACTCGACACCTATCTAGCCCAGCTCCGGCAGCAGGACATCAAGCTGGCGAAGCAATGGGTGGCGACCCTCGGGGCGACCGCCATTTCCGGCTGGTACCTCTACCCCGAAGTGGACGACCTGCGCTGGCAGGATACGGCGGCGCGGCGCAGCCTCGTCGACCACCTGCGCAAGGAGCGGCAATCGCTCGCGTCCATCGCGCCCGCGGCCGTGTTCATCTCGTCGTTCTTTGCCGGGAACAGCGCGCCGGCGCCGTACCACGACCTCGTGATGGCGGTGCAGCGCACGGGCGTCCGCGTCTGGGTGCAGGACGGCGCCGGCACCGGCGTGTTGTCGGCCGAGCAGCGGGCGCAGTACGTCGACACCTTGTCCCAGTGCACCTACGGGCCGGCCAATGGCCTGGTGTTCGAGATCTTCCGGCAGACCAGCACCGGGTCGGCACCCTTCACGGCCGCCCGGCTGGGACCCGCCGAGGAGGCCGCGGCACTGGCGCAACGGGCCGCCTGTGGCGGCGCCAGCGTGTTCTTCGAGCAGCGCTACCTCAACTCGATGGCCGGAACGCTGCCGCTCTGACGGGGCGCCGCCGCCCCGGGTTTCCCCGCGCCGGAATTCACGCTAAAATCGCGGGCTTACCCTGCCACTCCGGCAGCTGGGCAACACGAGAACCTCATGGTCAAGATCCGTCTTACCCGTGGCGGCGCCAAGAAGCGCCCCTTCTACCACATCATCGTCACGGACAGCCGCAGCGCCCGCGACGGCCGCAACATCGAGCGCGTCGGCTTCTACAACCCGGTGGCTTCGGGTAACGACAAGCGCGTCGAGCTCGACGTGGCCCGCATCCAGCACTGGATCGGCAATGGCGCGCAGATGACCGACAAGGTCGCCGACCTGTACAAGCAGGCGCAGAAGGCGCAGGCCGCGGCCTGATGACCTCGCCCGTGCCTGGCGCGGGCGGTGGCGAGACGCAGTCCCCGGGGCGCCGCATCCTTGTCGCAAGGGTGATCGGCGCCTTCGGCGTTCGTGGGGAAGTGAAACTCGAGAGCTGGACCGAGCCGCGCTCGGCCCTGTTCGGCTACCGGCCGTGGATCCTGCGCGACGCGCGTGGCGTCGAGCGCGAATTGATGGGCGTTCGCGGCCGCATGGTCGGCAAGGGCGTGGTCGCCGAGATCCCGGGCGTCGACGACCGCGACGGTGCCGAGGCGATGCGCGGCACCGAGGTCTGGGTCCCCCGGTCGGCGCTGCCGAAACCTGCCGATGGCGAGTTCTACTGGACCGACCTGGAAGGCCTCGCGGTCGAAACCGTCGACGGGCGGTCGCTGGGCCGTGTCGCCCACCTGTTCGCCACGGGTGCCAACGATGTCCTGGTGGCACGCGACGGCGAGCGCGAGTGGATGATTCCGTTCGTCCGCCCGCAGTACGTCACGGCCATCGACCTGGACGCCGGCCGCGTCACGGTCGACTGGGACCCGGATTTCTGAGTGGGTGCGGCGTCTGCCGCCCCGCGCCACCGCTGCCGGACCGCCGCATGCGCATCGACGTCGTCAGCCTGTTTCCCGAATTCGTCGCCCAGGTCGCCGGCTTCGGCGTGGTCGGGCGTGCGGTCGAGCGTGGGCTGCTGTCGATTCACGGCACCAACCCGCGCGACTTCGCGGAAGGGAACTACCGGCGCGTGGACGATCGCCCGTTCGGCGGCGGCCCCGGCATGGTGATGCTGATCGACCCGTTGCGGCGCGCCCTCGACGCGGCGCGGAACGCCGGCGAGGGCGCGGCGCGGGTCGTCTACATGAGCCCGCAGGGCGCCCGGCTCGACCAGGCGACGGTGCGCCGCCTCGCCGCGGAACCCCGCCTCGTGCTGCTCTGCGGCCGCTACGAGGGCGTCGACGAACGGCTGCTGCGCGCGGAGATCGACGAGGAGATCTCGATCGGCGACTACGTGCTTTCTGGCGGCGAGCTCGCCGCGGCCGTGGTGATCGATGCGATCGCCCGCCTGCAGGACGGCGTGCTCAACGATGCCGAATCGGCGGTGCAGGACAGCTTCGAGGACGGGCTGCTGGACTGCCCGCATTACACGCGGCCGGTCGAGCACGCCCTGGGCACCGTGCCGGACGTGCTGCTCTCGGGGGACCACGCCCGGATCGCCCGCTGGCGCCGGATGCAGGCGCTCGGTCGGACGGCGGAGCGACGCCCCGATCTCTTGGACGGCCGGGCGCTGTCCAAGTCGGACGCGGCGCTGCTCCGCGAGTACCGTGAAGCGGCGGACGAGGGTGCTTCCCCGTCGGCAGCACCGGGGGCCGGGTCCGAGCGGGCTAAGCCCTAGCCCCACAACGGGTTTTCACGCTACAATCGCAGGCTTCGCTCCACCAGCCGGCACGCGGGTCCACGCGCACTCGCGGCTCTACAACGACTCCAACAGGCCCAAGCCCATGAACAAGCCGTCCCTGAACACGCTGCTCCAGAACTTCGAAGCCGAGCAGATCACCCGCCAGCTCCCCGACTTCAGCCAGGGCGACACCATCGTCGTCAACGTGAAGGTCAAGGAAGGCAACCGCGAGCGCGTGCAGGCCTACGAAGGCGTCGTCATCGCGATCAAGAGCTCGGGCCTGAACTCGTCGTTCACCGTCCGCAAGATCTCGCACGGCTTTGGCGTCGAGCGCGTGTTCCAGACGCATTCCGCCACGATCGACTCGGTCGACGTGAAGCGCCGCGGCAAGGTTCGCGCCGGCAAGCTGTACTACCTGCGTGGCCTGCAGGGCAAGAAGGCGCGCATCAAGGAAGACCTGGCCGGCAACGCCAAGGCCAAGGCCGCTGCGGCCGCTGCTGCACAGCAGTAAGCGCCGCCCCGTGACATCGCGACGGCCGCCTTCAGGCGGCCGTTTGCGTTTGGTGGTACGCGGACCGGCGGCCTGCGTTCATCCTCGTCGGCACGTGCGCGGCATCATCGGCATTCCCCATCCTTCGACCGCGCATGACCGATCCCGCCGCTTCCGTCCGACTCGACCAATGGCTCTGGGCCGCGCGCTTCTTCAGGACGCGCTCGCTCGCCAAGCAGGCGATCGAGACCGGCCGTGTCGACATCGACGGGCAGCGCGCGAAGGCCTCCCGCGCGGTGCGCACCGGCGACCGGCTCGGCATCACGCGCGGCGATGAGATTTTCGAGGTGGATGTCGTCGGCCTTAGTACCGTTCGCGGCGCAGCGCCTGTCGCGCAGGCGCTCTATGCTGAAACGGAAGCGTCCGCGAAGCGCCGCGAAGAGGCCCGCGCACTGCGCGCCGCGCAGCGCGACGGATTCCGTCCACCGGACCAGCGTCCGGACAAGCGCGCGCGGCGTCTGATCCGCGCGCTCGGCGACATCGACCTCGCCTAAGCCGCGCGTTCACAGCAGCGGACGGGGGCTCCGCATCTCCGCCGTCTGCGTCGGCAATGCACCGGCGCCCGTGCCGCCGAAATCCTGCAGGTCGACATCGCCGTCGCCGTCGCGATCCAGTGCGGCGAGGGACGGATGGACATCACCGCGCGTGCGCAGCGTCGTCACCTCGTCGTCGAGCGCCGAGCGCAGCCCTTCGGGGGACGGCTGCGGCGTGCTAGGGCCGTCCGCACGCCGCGGCGTGAACAGGCGACGCGCCAGGTAGGCCATCACGACGGGTGCGAGCAGACGCAGCAGCATCCCGCCGCGATCGGTGCCCAGTCCGGTCGCATTGCCGACGGCGTCCGCCGCGGTCGGTTCGCGACGTCCGAAGAGATGCCCGAGGATGCCGGCACCGGCGCCGCCGCCGGCGAGCGCCGTGCCCAGCGCGTTGGCGGGATCGATTCCGCGATGGTCCACCTCGAGGGCCGACAGCAGCGACTGTGCCCCGTCGCCACGCTGCGTATTGCGGTGCATGGCGCCCAGCAGGACGGGCAGCGCCGTGGCGACCGCCTGCATCGTGGATTCGGGCGCCAGCCCGAGCTGCTGCGACAGTTGCTGCACGGGCGCGCCACGCAGCTGGTCGAGAAGGTCGTCGAACAGTGGTCCGTTCATGGGGAGTCTCCGGTGATCCGCCACAGCTAGCCATGCGTCGGATCGACGGTCCGTGACGGCTACGCGCTGCGCTGGCCGAGGTGCTGGCGGACATCGTCGACCTCGACGCCGACCGCGCTGACGGCCTCCCGCAGGTCGTCGGCCGAGCTGCCCAGCTCGCGGCACCAGTACTCCAGTTCCTGGTCATTGTGGACATTGACGCGTGCGGCGTCGTTGGGAATGCGATGGGCCATGTGCACCTCGTCTCGATCAAGGCGAGGACATCACGTCCGACGTCGCGCCGGCGACAACACGGGCGCGGGCACGGACCGCATGCCGAACGCTCGGGTGTGCGGCAATGGTCCCGGGGCCGGGCGAGGCCGGACGCGCGCGTCGACACTACCGGCGGCTTCCCGCGGACGCCGACGGCGCTTGCGGCGCCTGTCGCCGGCAGGAACAATTCCCGAAACGGGGAGATTTGGCATGAGCGGACGCACCGACCACGCCCTGGAACGGCTGGTCTTCTTTTCGGACGCCGTGTTCGCCATCGCGATCACGCTGCTCGTGATCGAGGTCCACGTGCCCGAGGTCGCGCCCGGCAGCGGCAATGCGGCCTTCGCGCAGGCGCTCGTCCACCTGATCCCGAACCTGGTCGGATATTTCCTCAGCTTCGGGGTCATCGGCGCGTTCTGGATGGGCCACCACAAGGCGTTTTCGCTCGCGTCGCGCTACTCGCCCCGCGTCGTCGGCTGGAACCTGCTGTTCCTGGGCGCGATCGCGTTCATGCCGTTCCTCACCGCGTTCATGGCGCGGTACGCGGGTGCGCGCGTCCCCGCCACGCTGTACTGGGGATGGCTGCTGCTCACCGCGCTGCTGAACCTGCGGGTCAATACGCTCGCCGTAGGCCCGGACATGCGCGCGCCGTCCACCACGGCCGACGACGTCCACCACATCCGTGGTCGTGGGCTGGGCACGATCTGCGCCGCAGTGGTGGCGCTCGCCATCGCGCAGGTCGCACCGTTCCTCGGGCCGCTCGGGATGGGCACGCTGCCGCTGTGGCGCCTGCTGTTCAACCGACTCGGGCGCGCGCGCGCGTATCCGGTGCCGGCCGCGTGATCAGGACAGCGACTTCAGGCGGTACAGCGCTTCGAGGGCCTGCTTGGGCGTGAGTTCGTCGGGGTCGATCCCGGCGAGCGCGTCGACTGCCGCCGACGACGGCGCGAAGAGATTGAACTGCTGCGGGGCGTCGAGCGTCATCGGAGTCAGCGGGGCGCGGGCATCGTCCGGCCGCTGCTGTTCGAGTTCGGCGAGGCGCGCGCGCGCCTGCTCGACCACCGCGCGCGGCAGGCCGGCGAGGGCCGCGACCTGCAAGCCGAAACTGCGATCGGCCGGCCCGTCCTTGACCGCGTGCATGAAGACCAGCTTGTCCCCGTGCTCCACCGCGTCGAGGTGGACGTTCGCGATCCCGCTGCCCGGTTCGGCCAGGCGGGTCAGCTCGAAATAGTGGGTCGCGAACAGCGTGTATGCGCGATTCACTGATGCGAGGTGCCGCGCGCAGGCCTCGGCGAGCGCGAGGCCGTCGTACGTCGATGTGCCGCGCCCGATCTCGTCCATGAGCACCAGGGACTGGTCGGTGGCGTGGTGCAGGATGTAACTCGTCTCCGCCATCTCGACCATGAAGGTCGACTGCCCCCGTGCGAGGTCGTCGCCAGCGCCGATGCGGGTGAGGATGCGGTCGATCGGACCGATCGTCGCCGTCGCCGCCGGCACGAAGCTTCCGACATGCGCCAGCAGCACGATGAGTGCGTTCTGTCGCATGTAGGTCGACTTGCCGCCCATGTTCGGGCCGGTGATCACGAGCATGCGGCGACCGGCATGGTCGGGCGCGCAGTCGAGGATCAGGTCGTTCGGTTCGAACGGCGCATCGCGCACCGCTTCGACTACCGGATGCCGGCCGCGCTCGATGCGGATGCCCGGATGCTCGGCGAGCTCGGGCATCGACCAGTCGAGCGTCTGCGCTCGCTCGGCGAAGGCCGCGAGGACGTCGAGCTCGCTGAGGGCTCCGGCGCAGTGCTTGAGCGGTTCGAGGCGTTCGTTGAGCACGTCCAGAAGCTGCTCGTACAGCAGCCGCTCGCGCGACAGCGAGCGCTCGCGCGCGCTCAGCACCTTGTCCTCGAACTGCTTGAGTTCTTCGGTGATGTAGCGCTCGGCGCCCGTGAGCGTCTGGCGCCGCGTGTAGTGCGCGGGCGCCTTCGCGGCCTGGCCCTTGCTGACCTCGAGGTAATAGCCGTGGACGCGGTTGTAGCCGACCTTCAGCGTCGCGATGCCGGTGGCTTCGCGCTCGCGCGCCTCGAGGTCGATCAGGAACTGGTCGGCATGGGTCGACAGCCGGCGCAATTCGTCCAGTTCGTGGTCGTAGCCCTCGGCGAAGACGCCGCCGTCGCGCGCGAGCACCGGCGGATGCGGGACCACGGCCTCCGCGAGGTGCGTGGCCATCGCGTCGTGCTCGCCGAGGGCGTCGCGCAGGCTCTGCAGGCGCGGCGCATCCAGCGGGGCGAGCATGTCGCGCAGCGCGGGCAGCATGGCGAGCGCATCGCGGAGGGTGGACAGATCGCGCGGTCGCGCGCTGCGTAGAGCGATGCGCGCCAGGATGCGCTCGATGTCGCCGACCGCGCGCAGGCGTTCGCGGATGGCGTCGTCCGCGCGACGGTCGATTAGCGTCGACACCGCGTTGTGCCGCAGTCGCAATGTCGTGCGGTCGCGCAGGGGGCGGTGCAGCCACCTGCGCAGCAGGCGGCCGCCCATCGGCGTGACCGTCGAATCGAGGACGCCCAGGAGCGTGTGCCGCGTGTCACCGTCGACGCGCGTATCCAGTTCGAGATGCCGGCGCGTCGCCGCGTTCATCGCGATGGCGCCGTCGCCGGACTCGAGCGCGATCGACGTCAGGTGGGGCAGGCGTTGCTTCTGCGTCTCTTCGACGTAACCGAGCAGCGCCGCCGCGGCGGCGACGGCCAGCGGGCGATCGTCGATCCCGAAGGCGGAGAGATCGTGCACCTCGAAGAAGCGCAGCAGCTGGCGACGCCCGCTGTCGAGGTCGAACAGCCAGGGCGCGCGGCGCCGCAGGCCGACGCGCGTCGCCACGCAGGCGGGCAGGGCATCCTCGTCGGGGCACAGCACCTCCGCCGGGTCGAGGCGCGCGATTTCCGCCTCGAGCTGGTCGTCGTTCGCCACCTCGTTGCAGAGGAACCGGCCCGCGGCGAGGTCGGCCCACGCGAGGCCCCAGCCGTTCTTGCCGCGGGCGACGGCCATCAGCAGCGTGTCGCGGCGTTGGTCCAGCAGGGCCTCGTCGGTCACCGTGCCCGGCGTGACGATGCGGACGACCTTGCGCTCGACGATGCCCTTCGCTAGCGCCGGGTCCCCGATCTGCTCGCAGATCGCGACCGACTCGCCGAGCGCGACCAACCGTGCGAGGTAGCCCTCGGCGGCGTGGTAGGGCACGCCGGCCATCGGGATCGGCTGGCCGGCGGACGCACCGCGCTGGGTCAGGGTGATGTCCAGCAGCCGCGCCGCCTTGCGGGCGTCATCGTAGAACAGCTCGTAGAAGTCCCCCATCCGGAAGAACAGCAGCACGTCCGGGTGCTCCGCCTTGCAGGCGAAGAACTGGCGCATCAGCGGCGTATGGGCGTCGGCGGCGGGCTGCACGCGGTGGGGGCTCGGGCGGAGGCCGGCGGTGGGCCGGCGGGCCGGGATTATGACAGCGGCGGCTCCGGTGGCCGCCGTATTGCGACGTACAAGTCGTGATACGGTCGTCCGCAAATCGGGCGGGGGGCGCCCGATACACCAGCGGGCAGCACATGCGTTCCAGTCGTCCGCACCGAAACGTCCTGACACTCGCCGTGGCCGTGGCCTTGTTGCCCGGCTTCCCCGCCCTGGCGCAGCAGTCGCCTGCCGCGACCGCCGTCGCCGAGGACGAACCCACCACGCTCGATTCGATCAAGGTCACCGCGCAGAAGCGCGAGGAGGCGCTGCAGGACGTGCCGATCGCCCTGACGGCACTGCCCGAGCGCCTTCTGCGCGACACCGGCGTGCGCGACATCAAGGACATGCAGATTCTGGTGCCGGGCCTGACCGTGACCAGCACGCAGAGCGAGGGGCAGACCACCGCGCGCATCCGCGGCATCGGCACGGTCGGCGACAACGCGGGCCTCGAGTCCTCGGTGGGCGTGGTCATCGACGGCGTGTACCGGCCGCGCAACGGTGTCGGCTTCGGCGACCTCGGCGAGATCGAACGTATCGAGGTGCTCAAGGGCCCGCAGGGCACGGTGTTCGGCAAGAACACATCGGCAGGCGTCATCAACGTGATCACCCGACGCCCCAGCTTCGATACCCGCGTCGAGGGCGAACTGTCCGTCGGCAACTACAACGCGGTCGGCGTGTCGGGCGCGTTCAACACCGCGCTCGGCGAGAACGCGGCGATGCGGATCTTCGCCGCCAAGCGCAAGCGCGACGGATTCAACGAGGTCCGCACCGGCGGCGGCCCGCGCGTGGAAACCGACGACGGCGACCAGAACATGCACACGCTGCGAGGGCAGCTGCTGATCGAGCCGACGCCGAACGTGAGCATCAACCTCGTCGGCGACTTCACCAGCCGCGAGGAGAACTGCTGCGTCGGCGTCACGACCGTTCGCGGTGCCACCGGCAACATCATCGATGCGCTGTCGCCCGACGAGGGCGTGGTGCGGGTCGCCGATCCGTTCGCGCGCGTCGCCTACAGCAACCGCAGCACCGAGCAGGACCTCAAGGACAAGGGCGTTTCCGCCGAGGTCAACTGGACTACGCCGTGGTTCGGCGGCGCCACGCTGACGTCGATTTCCGCGCGCCGGAAGTGGCAGTCGATCAACGGCCTGGACTTCGACTTTTCCTCCGCCGACATCCTGTACCGCAATCCACGCGAGGACGAGGCCTTCACCGCATTCGACACGATCAGCCAGGAACTGCGCCTCACCGGCTCCACGTCTCGCGTCGACTGGATGGTCGGCGGCTTCTTCTCCGACGAAGACCTGCGCCGCAACGAGGCCTACCAGGTCGGCGCCGCGTACGAGCCCTATCTGTCGGTCGCGCTCCTCTCGCTCGTGAACCCGGCGCTCGGCACCTCGCCGACGGCGCCCCTGTTCCTGTCGCAGGCCACCGGGCGACCGTTCGGCACGGTGTTCGCCGGCACCGGCGCGAAGGACACGTACGCGCAGAACGCGCGCACGTCCGCACTGTTCACCAACAACACGTGGCATGCGAGCGAGGCCCTCGACCTCACCCCTGGCGTGCGTTACACCAACGAGTCGAAGCAGCTCGACTCGCGCTACACCAATCCGAACGGCGGGCTCGGCTGCGCCTCCTACTTCGGACCGAACGGGCAGGTGAGCCCGGCGGCGATCGGTCGCATCGCGGCCGCGCTCACCGGCCGCGGCGTGCCCTTCGGCTCACTGCCGGCGGCGCAGCAGCAGTCGATCATCAGCAACATCGTAGGCTTCAGCTGCCTGCCGTGGAC
Organism: Lysobacter xanthus; assembly: GCF_047159895.1. Lineage (NCBI taxonomy): Bacteria > Pseudomonadati > Pseudomonadota > Gammaproteobacteria > Lysobacterales > Lysobacteraceae > Lysobacter > Lysobacter xanthus. The sequence continues at coordinate 6,961 of NZ_BAAGAB020000019.1, read as the reverse complement.
CAACCCGCTGCACAACGGCCGCGTGACCCGGCAGGAGCGGGACGAGAAGGAGTGGTCGGGCACGTTCAAGGCCGCGTACCGCTGGAATCCGAACGTGATGACGTACCTGTCGGCGGCGCGGGGCTACAAGGCGGGCGGTTTCAACCTCGATCGCGTGCAGTCGAACAACGGCCTCTCCAGCGGCGCCCAAGGCGTCGTTCCGGTCAACGACACGTCCTTCCCGGGCGAATTCGTCGACAGCTACGAGCTCGGCGCCAAGACCACCTGGGCCGACGGCAACCTGCTGCTCAACGCCACGGCGTTCCACCAGGCGTATTCCGGCTTCCAGCTCAACAGCTTCCTCGGCACGAGCTTCGTCGTGCGGTCGATTCCCGAGGTCGTCTCGAAGGGCGTCGACGCGGAAATCCTGTGGAAGCCGTCGCGCAGCCTGATGCTGCAGGGTGGCCTGACGTACGCGGATACCCGCTACGGCGACGAGGTGCCGGGCGGGGACTTCGTCGCGCCGACGGGCAACCTGTACAAGCTGCCGGGAAGTCGGATCAGCTTCGCCCCGTACTGGTCGGGCTCGGCGTCGCTCACGTGGGAGCACGCGCTGCCTGCCGACCTCACGGGCCGCTTCAACATCGGCGCGAAGTACATGTCGGACCACAACACCGGTTCCGACCTCGATCCCGAGAAGCTCCAGAAGGCCTACACCGTTGTCAACGCCCGCTACTCGCTTGGCGCCCGGAACCGTGCGTGGGCGCTCGAGTTCTGGGCGCAGAACCTGTTCAACCAGGACTACGTGCAGGTGGGCTTCGACGCGCCACTGCAGAACGTCTCGCCGGCGCCCGGCAATCCGTTCAACTCCTACAACGCGTTCCTCGGCGCGCCCCGCACCTACGGCGTCACGCTGCGGGTGCGGTACTGAGGGTCGCTGGCCATAATGGCCGCATGAGCCTGCCCAGTGACGACGAACTGCGCCGCCTGGCCGAGACCCTCGGTCAGGCGGCCCGTGACCACCACCTGAGCCTCGCCACCGCGGAGAGCTGCACCGGCGGCTGGATCGCGAAGATGCTGACCGACGTCGCCGGCTCGTCCGGCTGGTTCGACTGCGGCATGGTCGTCTACAGCTACGAGGCCAAGCAGGCGCTGCTGGGGGTCAATCCGCACACCCTCGAGGAGCATGGCGCGGTCAGCCGCGAAACGGTCGTCGAGATGGTCTCCGGCGCGCTGGTGCATTCGGCCGCCACCCTCGCGGTGGCGGTCACGGGGATCGCCGGGCCCGGCGGGGGTACGGCCGACAAGCCGGTCGGCACCGTCTGGATCGCCTGGAAGCGACGCGGCGGCTACCCGCACGCCTCCGTCCACCATTTCGACGGCGACCGAGAGGCCGTCCGCCGGCAGACGGTCGCCACGGCGCTGCGAGGCCTGATCGAGCACGCCGTCTGACGAACGGTCTTGCGGTGGGCGCCGTCATTAGTAGTATTGCTACTAATGAACCTCACCGACACCCAGCAGGCGATCCTCGAGATGATCGCCGAGCGCATCGAGGCCGACGGCGTGCCGCCGTCGCAGACGGAGATCGCCCAGGTCTTCGGCTTCAGTTCCGTCCGGGCCGCCCAGTACCACCTGCAGGCGCTGGAGCAGGCGGGCGCCATCCGCCGGGTGCCCGGGCAGGCGCGCGGCATCCGCCTGGTGGCGACGCCCAACCGGCCGGCCGCGAACGCCCCGGACATGCTGCACCTGCCGGTCCTCGGCCAGGTCGCGGCGGGTCTGCCCATCGGCGCCGATATCGGCTCGGACGACATGGTGCTGCTCGACAAGAACCTGTTCGCGCCGGCGCCGGACTACCTGCTGCGGGTCAAGGGCGACTCGATGCGCGACGAGGGAATCTTCGACGGTGACCTCATCGGCGTGCATCGCACCAACGAGGCGCGCTCGGGGCAGATCGTCGTCGCGCGTATCGACGATGCGATCACCGTGAAGCTCCTGAAGATCGCCAAGGACCGCATCCGGCTGCTGCCGCGCAATCCGGACTTCGACCCGATCGAGGTCACGCCGGACAACGATTTCGCGATCGAAGGGCTGTACTGCGGCCTCGTGCGGCCGAACCGTTGAAGCGCGGCGATTCGGGCAATTCCGACAGCCGCCGCAGTGGCCGCCCGACGGCGCGCGCCGGCCGCTCATCGCAGAGTTCAGCTGCCGATGCCATCGTCTCAACCCCTGCGATGTCCGGCACCGAGAATCCCCTTACACCAATGAACACCAGGAACCCGTCAATGGATGAGAACAAGAAGCGCGCACTTGCAGCCGCTCTCGGCCAGATCGAGAAGCAGTTCGGCAAGGGCTCGGTCATGCGCATGGGCGACCGCGCGGTCGAGGCCGTGGAGATCGTGGGCACGGGTTCCCTGATGCTCGACATCGCCCTCGGCATCGGCGGCCTGCCGCGCGGACGCGTGGTCGAGATCTACGGCCCGGAGTCCTCGGGCAAGACCACGCTCACGCTGCAGGCGATCGCGGAATGCCAGAAGAAGGGCGGCACCGCGGCGTTCATCGACGCCGAGCACGCGCTCGACCCGATCTACGCGGCCAAGCTCGGCGTCAACGTCGACGACCTGCTGCTTTCGCAGCCCGACACCGGCGAGCAGGCGCTCGAGATCGCCGACATGCTCGTCCGGTCCAATGCGGTCGACATGGTCGTGATCGACTCCGTCGCCGCGCTGACCCCGCGTGCGGAAATCGAAGGCGAGATGGGTGACCAGCTGCCGGGCCTGCAGGCCCGCCTGATGTCGCAGGCGCTGCGCAAGCTCACCGGCAACATCAAGCGCTCGAACACGCTGGTGATCTTCATCAACCAGCTCCGCATGAAGATCGGCATCATGATGCCGGGCCAGAGCCCGGAGACGACCACCGGCGGCAACGCGCTGAAGTTCTACGCGTCCGTCCGTCTCGACATCCGTCGCATCGGCTCGATCAAGAAGGGCGACGAGATCATCGGCAACCAGACCCGCATCAAGGTCGTCAAGAACAAGCTGGCGCCTCCGTTCAAGCAGGTCGTCACCGAGATCCTGTACGGCGAGGGCATCTCGCGCGAAGGCGAGCTGATCGACATGGGCGTCGATGCCAAGCTCGTGGAGAAGTCGGGCGCGTGGTACAGCTGCGATGGTGAGCGCATCGGCCAGGGCAAGGAGAACGCCCGACAGTTCCTCAAGGAGAACCCGGCGATGGCGGCCAAGCTCGAGGCGGCCCTGCGCGAGAAGTTCGTGCCGCAGGAGATCAATCCGGCCGAGGCCGAGGCCGACGCCTGATCGACGCGATGGTTCGACCACGTGCCCCACGTGATCGCGAAACGGCCCCGGGCGACGAGCCCGGGGCCGAGTCGTTTCCGCGTCCCGGAGGCGGCGACGCGCCGAGCGGCATCGTGCGGCTGTCCGACTACTTCAACGCCGAAGATTTCGATACGTCCGGCGCGACATCGCGTGCGCCGGGCAGCGTGGGCGCCAAGCGTCGCGCACCCACCCGCGCCCGTAGCGGCGCGACGGCGGGGCCGACTGCCCGCGGGGTCGATTCCATCGGCAGCCGGCGGTCCGCGCACACGCCGCCGGCTCCGCCCGGAGACGATGACGGCGCGGTGCCTGCGCTTGAATCCCCGGCGGCGGGGCAGCCACGGGGCGCCGGTCGCCCGCCCGCGTTCAACCGCAACAAAGGCGCCCGCGGCGACGACGCAGCGGCGTCGGTGGAGCTGGAGGAGGCTGGCGGCGCTGCCTATGAACCGCTGTTCGGAAACCCCGGCGAGTCCACTCGCCGGCCCAAGCGTGAGCGCAAGCCCGCGACAGCCCTGCAGCGGGCGCTCGGCCTGCTCACCCGCCGCGAGCACTCGCGCAAGGAACTGACCCGCAAGCTCGTGTCGCGCGGCGTCGACGGGGCCGAAGTCGAGGCGGCGGTCGACCGTCTGACCGGGGCCGGCTGGCAGGACGAGCGCCGCTTCGCCGACAGCCTCATCCGAAGCCGCGCGTCGACAGGCTATGGGCCGCTGCACATCCGGGCCGAGCTCGGGACCCACGATCTTCCCCCCGACGTCGGCCAGACGGCCCTCGAGGAGTTCGAGGGCGACTGGACCGAGATCGCGCGCGACCTGGTCGAGCGGCGATTCGCGCGGATCGACGACCGCCGCCTTCGCGAGCGCAAGGCTTCCGATTTCCTCATGCGCCGCGGTTTCCCCGGCGACGTGGTGCGGGCCGCGGTTCGGTTCGATCCGGAAGACTGACCGGTCCATTGGTAGGGGCTTCACGGCCCGCGCCGCCTGCTACTCTTCGGGGTCCACCTGCCGCTGCCCGGCCGCCCCACGGCGGCCGTCGGTCTGTACGGCCTCCTTCCGAATGTCGATCGCATGAAAACCACGTCCGAAATCCGCAGCGATTTCATCGAATTCTTTCGCGGCAAGGGCCACACGATCGTGCCGTCCGCGCCGCTCGTGCCGGCCAACGACCCGACGCTGCTGTTCACGAACTCGGGCATGGTCCAGTTCAAGAACGTCTTCCTCGGCAGCGAGAAGCCGGGCTACGTGCGTGCGGCCGACGTCCAGCGCTGCCTGCGCGCGGGCGGCAAGCACAACGACCTCGACCAGGTGGGTTACACCGCACGCCACCACACGTTCTTCGAGATGCTCGGCAACTGGTCGTTCGGCGACTACTTCAAGAAGGACGCGATCGCCTGGGCCTGGGAACTGCTGACGCAGGTCTGGAAGCTCCCGCCCGAGCGCCTGCTCGTGACCGTCTACCAGACGGACGACGAGGCCTACGAGATCTGGAACAAGGACATCGGCATCCCGCCCGAGCGCATCGTGCGCATTGGCGACAACAAGGGTGCGCCGTACGCCTCGGACAACTTCTGGCAGATGGCCGACACCGGCCCCTGCGGCCCGTGCACGGAGATCTTCTACGACCACGGCGCGGACATCGCGGGCGGCCCGCCCGGCTCGCCCGACGAGGACGGTGATCGCTACATCGAGATCTGGAACAACGTCTTCATGCAGTTCGACCGCCAGCCCGACGGCACGCTCGTCCCGCTGCCGGCGCCCTGCGTCGACACCGGCATGGGCCTCGAGCGAATGGCGGCCGTGCTGCAGCACGTGCACAGCAACTACGAGATCGACATCTTCGCGCGCCTCATTGCCGAAGCCGCGCGCCTCACCAACCGCACCGATCTCGACCACAAGTCGCTGCGCGTGATCGCCGACCACGTGCGCGCGTGCTCGTTCCTGATCGTCGACGGCGTACTGCCGTCGAACGAGGGCCGTGGCTACGTCCTGCGTCGCATCATCCGTCGCGCCATCCGCCACATCTGGAAGCTCGACGGTCTGAAGGCCGACGGCACGTTCTGGAAGATGGTCGGCACGCTGGTCGAGGTGATGGGCGATGCGTATCCCGAGCTGCCTGCCAAGCGCGAGCTCGTCGAGCGCGCGCTCAAGGCCGAGGAAGCTGCGTTCGCGACGACGCTCGATGCGGGCATGCAGCGGCTCGAGGGCTACCTCGCGCGCCATCACGGCCGCATCGACGGCGAGCAACTGTTCCTGCTGCACGACACCTACGGTTGCCCGCCCGACCTCATCGCCGACATCGTGCGCGAGCGCGACGGTGCCGAACTCGAACCCTCGGCCATGGAGGACTACGAGCGCCTGATGGCCGAGCAGCGCGAGCGCGCACGCGCGGCCGGCAAGTTCGGCAATGCGTCGACGCTGCCGGCCGAGCTCGCCGCCCAGCTGCCCGCGACCGAATTTCTCGGGTACGACAAGCTCGTCGATGGCGGTCTCGAAGTACTCGCGCTGCTGCGCGACGGGCGCCCGGTCGACGCGGTCGAAGCGGGCGAGGAGGCTGTGGTCATCCTCGACCGCACGCCGTTCTATGCCGAGAGCGGCGGCCAGGTGGGCGACGCGGGCGAGCTGGATGCGCAGGGCGTGCGCTTCGTCGTGCGCGACACGCTGAAATTCGCCGGCCAGTTCCACGGTCACCTCGGCAGCCTGCAGTCGGGGCGCCTCGCGAAGGGCGACCGCCTGATGGGCTCGGTCGACGCGGCGCGTCGCGCCGCCACCGTGCTGAATCACTCGGCCACGCACCTGCTCCACGCGGCGCTGCGCGCGGTGCTGGGCGAGCACGTCGCGCAGAAGGGGTCGCTGGTCGCACCGGATCGTCTGCGCTTCGACTTCTCGCACTTCCAGCCGATTTCGGCGGCGGAACTCGCGGAAATCGAGCGTCGCGTGAACGCCGAGATCCGGTCGAACCACGGCGTCGACATCCACCACATGGACATGCAGGAAGCGCTCGAATTCGGCGCTCTTGCACTGTTCGGCGAAAAGTACGGCGACCGCGTGCGCGTGCTGCGCATGGGCGAGGCGTCCACCGAACTCTGCGGCGGCACGCATGTCGCGCGGACCGGCGACATCGGTCTCTTCAAGATCCTGTCGGAAGGCGGCGTATCGGCCGGCGTCCGTCGCATCGAGGCCGTCACGGGGCAGGGCGCGCTCGATTTCGTCGCTTCGGAGCTGCATCGACTCGACGAGGCCGCGCGCCTCGTGGGCGTTCCACGTGCCGAAGTGAGCGACAAGCTCCGTGCGCTGCTGGACCGCCAGCGTCGACTGGAACGCGAACTCGAATCACTGAAGGCCAAGGCCGCGTCGGGGGCTACCGCGGACCTGGCGTCGGGCGCCGTCGACGTGGACGGAATCAGGGTCGTCACGGCCCGTCTGGAAGGCTTCGACGCCAAATCGCTGCGGGATGCGGTGGATCGGCTAAAGCAACAGCTGGTCGATGCCGTTGTTGTTCTCGCGGGCGTGCAGGACGGGAAGGCGTCGCTCGTCGCCGGTGTCGGCGGCAGCGCGCTCGGTCGGGTCAAGGCGGGCGATCTCCTCGGCGAAGTGGCGAGGCGGATCAACGGCAAGGGCGGTGGCCGGCCGGACATGGCGCAGGGCGGTGGCGAGGAT
>NZ_BAAGAB020000018.1:0-42072 GCF_047159895.1 Lysobacter xanthus | reverse complement strand
CAGCTCCTCGTCGTCGCCGCCCTGTGCACGCTCGCGATGGCCTGCTCGAAGAAGGTGAAGGAAGCCCCGCCCACCGACTCGAACTGCTGATCGATCGCGAGGCCGGCATCTGGCACCTCACGAACGGGGGCGAAGTGACCTGGGCCGACCTCGCCCGCCGTGCCGCACGAATCGCGGACGTCGACCACAGTTCCCTCGATGTCCGCACCGACATGCGCGAACAGCTGGCGGCGCCGCGCCCGCGGTACAGCGCGCTCGGCAGCCATCGGGCCTTCCCGATGCCGACGCTGGACGACGCCCTCGGGCGCTACGTGCTGCAGGCGCGGGTGAACTGACGGCGCGATTCGTGGCATGGACGAGCCCGCCTCGCGGCGGGCTTTTTTGCGTCCGCGCGCAGCCGGGCCGGGTGGCCCGCGCCGAGGGTCGCGAATGGAGCCCCAAAAAACGAACAGGCCCGCTTTCGCGGGCCTGTCGTTGCCGCAAGGCAGGGCCTTCGGCTGAAGCGTTCGCGCGCCCCGGGGGCGTTCGAAGGTACGTGGTGCCGGAAATAGGAATCGAACCTACGACCTACGCATTACGAATGCGCCGCTCTACCAACTGAGCTATTCCGGCAGGTCTGCCGCGCTGCGACAGGACGCGAGATTCTAGGCAGCCGTGGCGGGCAGGTCAACGGCGAATCGCTCATTCGACCAGTTGGAGGCGCAATTCCTTCGGCAGGGCGAAGACCATCGACTCCGGTTCGCCGTCGAGTTCGGCGACGACCCCCGCCCCGAGCTCCTGCAGGCGGGCGAGCACGCCGCGGACGAGGACGTCGGGCGCGGAGGCACCGGCCGTGACCCCGACTCGCGCCTTCCCCGCCACCCACTCCGGCTGGATCTCGTCCGCGCCGTCGATCAGGTAGGACTCGATCCCCTGCCGCTCGGCCAGCTCCCGCAGCCGGTTGGAGTTCGAACTGTTGACCGAGCCGACCACCAGAACCAGGTCGCAATGGCGCGACAGCTCGCGCACCGCGTCCTGCCGGTTCTGGGTGGCGTAGCAGATGTCGTCGTTGCGCGGCCCCTGGATCGCCGGGAACTTGGCGCGCAGGGCGTCGATCACCACGCGCGTGTCGTCGACCGACAGGGTCGTTTGGGTGGTGTAGGCGAGGTCCTGGGGCTGGGAGACCTCCAGCCGTGCCACGTCCGCCTCGTCCTCGACCAGGTAGATGTGGCCGGTGGCGCCTTCGCGCAGCCACTGGCCCATCGTGCCCTCCACTTCCGGGTGCCCGGCGTGGCCGATGAGCACGACGTCGCGGCCGGCGCGGCAGTGGCGCGCGACCTCGAGGTGGACCTTGGTCACCAGCGGGCACGTCGCGTCGAACACCTTCAGCCCGCGCGCAGCGGCCTCGGTGCGCACGGCCTGCGAGACCCCGTGGGCGCTGAAGATCACCGTCGCGCCGTCCGGAACCTCGTGAAGCTCCTCGACGAAGACCGCGCCGCGCTGGCGGAGGTCGTCGACGACGAACCGGTTGTGCACGACCTCGTGGCGGACGTAGATCGGCGCGCCGAGCAGTTCGATCGCGCGCTTGACGATCTCGATGGCGCGGTCTACGCCCGCGCAGAATCCGCGGGGGTTGGCGAGGAGGATGTCCATGCGGGAATGCTAGCCCTTCGCCTTCGCGCCCGGCTGACGCCCGGCCAACAGGCTGGCGATGAGGAAGCCGGCCACGCCGACCATCAGCGCCGAATCCGCCACGTTGAAGGCGGGCCAGTAATGCTCCTTCACATGCCACTGGATGAAGTCCACCACGTGGCCGTGCATCAGTCGGTCGATCGCGTTTCCGAGCGCCCCGCCGATGACCAGCGCATAGGGCGCCGCCGTCGCGCGATCCGAGCGCGGGGTGCGCGCGAGCGCCACGGTCAGCGCCGCGCTGATGCCCAGCGCGAGCACGAGGAAAAAGTACTTCTGCCAGCCGCCCGCGTCGCTGAGCAGGCTGAACGCAGCGCCTGTGTTGTACGTGCGAAACCAGTTCCAGAAACCGGGAATCACCGGCACCGCCGTGTATTCCGGCAGCGCGCGCAGCACCCAGGCCTTGGTCAGCTGGTCGACCGCGAAGACCGCCGCCGACAGCAGCAGCCAGGACAACGCGTTGGGTTTGGGGGATCGCATGGGAACTCCAGTCGGTCGCGAAGCGGCAGTCGGCATTCGACCGGTCAGAACCAGCGGCGCACTTCGGGCACGCCGTCGACGTTGCCCGCACAGCGCGTGCAGATCGTGGGATGCGCCAGCACGCTGCCCACGTCGGCGCGGTACTGCCAGCACCGTGCGCACTTCGGCTTGTTGCTGCGACGCGCGGCGACTGCCGGCTCGCCCGCTTCGACGCTCACGTCGCCGCTGATGAACAGGAAGCGCAGCTCGTCCGCGAGCGGCGTCATCCACGCCGCATCGTCCGCGGGCACGGTCAGCGCGACGTCCGCTTCGAGCGCCGCGCCGATCTCGCCCGCGGCGCGCATCGGCTCGAGCGTCCGGCTGAGCTGGTCGCGCAGCGACAGGAGGCGATCGAAACGCTCCACGCCCAGCGGCGCATCCGCCGACAGCGGCGCGAGCCCCTCGTACCACGTGTCGAACAGCACGTTGCCGGCACGCGCGCCGCGCGACGTCGCCTGCGGCAGGCAATGCCACATCTCGTCGGCGGTGAACGTCAGCACCGGCGCGATCCAGCGCACGAACGCCTCCGCCAGGTGGTACATCGCGGTCTGCGCGGAGCGGCGGCCCTCGGAATCGGCCGGCATCGTGTACAGGCGGTCCTTCGTGACGTCGAGGTACAACGAGCCCAGGTCCACGCTGCAGAAGTTTGCCAGCGACTGCACCACCTCGGCGAAATCGTAGCGCCCGTACGCGGCCAGCAGCTTCTGCTGCAGCTCGTGCGCGCGGTGCACGATCCAGCGATCGATCGCGACCATCGACTCGAGCGGCTGCAGGTGCGCGACGGGGTCGAAGCCGTCGAGATTGGCGAGCAGGAAGCGCGCGGTATTGCGGAGCCGGCGGTACACGTCGCCCGAGCGCTTGAGGATCTCGTCCGACACCGACATCTCGTTGCGGTAGTCGGTCGAGGCGATCCACAGGCGCAGCACGTCGGCGCCCATCTGGTCGATGACCTTCTGCGGCTCGACCGTATTGCCGATCGACTTCGACATCTTCCGGCCCTGCGCGTCGACCGTGAAGCCGTGCGTGAGCACCTGGCGATACGGAGCGACGCCGTCCATCGCCACGCCCGTGAGCAGCGACGACTGGAACCAGCCGCGATGCTGGTCGGAGCCTTCGAGGTAGAGGTCCGCGGGCTTGCGCAGCCCGTCCTCGGGCCGTTGCGCGAGCACGCAGTCGTGCGTGACGCCCGAATCGAACCAGACGTCCAGGATGTCGGTGACCTTGTCGTAGTCGCCGGCTTCGGCGCCCAGCAGCTCGGTCGCATCGAGGTCGTACCAGGCGTCGACGCCGGCGGCCTCCACGCGCTCGGCGACGCGGCGCATCAGTTCAGGCGAACGCGGGTGCGGCTCGAACGTGTGCCGGTGCACGAACAGCGCGATGGGCACGCCCCAGGTGCGCTGGCGGCTGATGCACCAGTCCGGGCGACCCTCGATCATGCCGGCGATGCGCGCCTCGCCCCACTCCGGCACCCAGCCCACGCCGCAGATCGAGGCCAGTGCGTCACGGCGCAGCCCGGCCTTCTCCATCGAGATGAACCACTGCGGCGTCGCGCGGAACACGACCGGCGTCTTGTGCCGCCAGCAATGCGGATAGCTGTGCTGCAGGGGATGCGCGGCGAGCAGCAGGCCGAGGCCGCGCACGGCATCGACGAGCAGGTCGTTCGCCTTCCACAGGTGGATGCCGGCGATCTCGGTCGTGTCCGCCGGCGGCGTGCCCGGCAGATAGCGGCCGCGCGCGTCGACGGGATTCATTTCGGCGGCCGAGTAGCGGTCGATCAGGCCGTATTTCTGGCTGACCGCGAAGTCCTCCTGGCCGTGGCCCGGCGCGGTGTGCACGGCGCCGGTGCCGTCCTCGGCCGAGACGTGGTCGCCCAGCAGCAGCGGGATGTCGCGGTCGTAGAACGGATGCGCCAGCACCACGCCTTCGAGCGGTGCGCCCTTCGAGGCGCCGAGCACCACGGGCGCGTCGACGCCGTAGCGCGCCAGCGCGCGATCGACCAGCGCGCTGGCGAGCACGAGCAGGCGGCGTCCGTTCGAGCCGTTCGGCCCCTCGACCAGCGAATAGTCGAGGTCGGGGCCGATCGACACCGCGAGGCTCGCCGGCAGCGTCCACGGGGTGGTCGTCCAGATGGGCACCGCCACCTCGACGCCCGCATCCACCTCGACGCCGAACAGGCGCGCGAGCGCCTGCGGATCGCGTGCGAGGTAGGCGACGTCGATCGCCGGCGACGTCTTGTCGGCGTATTCGATCTCCGCTTCGGCGAGCGCCGAACCGCAGTCGAAGCACCAGTGCACCGGCTTGGCGCCGCGCACGAGGTGGCCGCGCTCGACGATCTTCGCGAGCGCGCGCAGCATGTCCGCCTCGTAGCGGAAATCCATCGTGCGGTAGGGCCTGTCCCAGTCGCCGAGGATGCCGAGTCGCTTGAAGTCGCGGCGTTGCAGGTCGATCTGCTCGGCCGCGTATTCGCGGCACTTCTGCCGGAACTGCGCGGCGTCGAGCTTGTCGCCCACCTTGCCGTGCTTCTTTTCGACGGCCACCTCGATCGGCAGGCCGTGGCAGTCCCAGCCCGGCACGTACGGCGCGTCGAAGCCCGACAGCAGCCGCGACTTCACCACCACGTCCTTCAGGACCTTGTTCACCGCATGGCCGATGTGGATGACGCCGTTCGCATACGGCGGGCCGTCATGCAGCACGAACGACTGCTCGCGCGCGGACACGTGCTCGCGCACACGGGCGTACAGGCCCTCGGCTTCCCAGCGGGCGAGCGTCTGCGGCTCGCGTTTGGGCAGGTCGCCGCGCATGGGGAACTGCGTGGCCGGCAGCTGCAGCGTGGCCTTGTACGGATTGGCGTCGGGGGCGTCGCGGTCGGTCACGAGTCAGGCGGTCCGTCGGGAGTGCATGGGGGCGAGGATCTCCCGCGCCTGCTCGGCATCGCGATCCATCTGCGCGACGAGGGCGGGAAGTCCATCGAACTTGAGCTCGTCGCGCAGGCGCGCGACGAACTCGATACCGATGCGGCGGGTGTAGATGTCCGCATCGAAGTCGAAGATATGGGTTTCGAGCAGCGGTTCCACCCCGCCGACGGTCGGCCGCGTGCCAAGGCTCGATACGGCAGGCAGCGGTTCAGGCCCGAGCCCGTGCACGCGCGTCGCGAAGATGCCGGCAAGCGGCGCGGCGCCCTGCGGCAGCCGCAGGTTCGCCGTCGGATAGCCGAGCGTGCGGCCGAGCTGCTTGCCACGCACCACCCGGCCCTCGATGAGGTACGGACGACCGAGCAGTCGCGCGGCGTGCTCGAAGTCGCCTCCGGTGAGCGCGGTGCGGATGCGCGTGCTGGACACGCGCCCCCCGACCGCCTCGACCGGATCAATGGTGCCCGCGGTGAAGCCGCGCGCGGCGCCTTCGGCCCGCAGCAGCTCGAGATCGCCGGCACGGCCGCGGCCGAAGCGGAAATCCGGGCCGACCCAGACCTCGGCCGCGTGGAGGCCGTCGGCCAGCACGTCCGCGACGAACGCCGTCGCCTCCATGCCGCTGAGCCGCGCGTCGAAACGCAGCAGGGCGACCGCATCGATTCCGAGCGCGAGCAGGCCGTCGACCCTCGACCGCGTCGACATGAGTCGTGGCGGCGCCGCATCGCGCGCGAAGAACTCGCGCGGCAGCGGATCGAAGGTGACGGCGACGGCGGGAAGCCCGAGCGCGGCCGCGCGATCGACGGCCCGGGCCACCAGCGCGCGATGCCCCGGATGCAGGCCATCGAACGCACCGATGCAGACCACGCTTCCCGACGGGAAACGCGTCCCGCGGTCGACGTCCCGGAACAGCCTGCTCATCCGCCGAAGTATAGCCAGTGCCGCGCCCTGCCCCGCCCGGTCATTGCTCGCGCAGATGGCGCGGGCGGATGCCGAGGAGAAGCAGGACCGCGCCGTACGTGGCGCCACCGGCGATCACCAGCGCCAGCAGGTTGAAGACGCGACGGTGCGTGGGCGACTGCCCGAAGTCCGGCATCCAGTGCAGCCCGAGCAGGACGATCGCGACCATCGCGGCGCACGCGGTGCCGACCTGCAACAGGAAACGCCCCCAGCCCGGCTGCCGCTCGTAGACACCCGAACGGCGCAGCCAGTGCCACAGCAGCGCGAGGTTGAGATAGCTCGCCGCGGCGCTCGCCAGTCCCAGCGCGAGGTGCAGGCCGGGCGTCGCCGCCAACGCCTTCATCACGCCCATGGATCGCGCCGCCGGGGTGACCCAGAGCGCGTACACGGCGGCGAGGAACGCCGCGTTGAAGACCATGTTGGCCACCAGAGATGCCACGCCCGCACGAACCGGCGTCTTCGTGTCCTGCCGCGCGTAGAACGCCGGCAGGACGACCTTGACCAGCGCGAAGGCCGGCAGGCCGAAGCTCAGCCCGAAGACGCTCATGGCGGTCATGCGCGTATCGAACGCGGTGAATTCGTCGTACTGGAAGACCGTGGCGACCAGCGGCACCGACAGCATCATCAGCCCGAGCGCCGCCGGGACCGCGATCAGCAGCGTGACGCGCAGCCCCCAGTCGAAGGTCCGCGAGAAACCCGCGGCGTCCGTGCGCACGTGGTGGCGCGACAGCGCCGGCAGGATCGCCGTGCCCAGCGCAACGCCGAAGACGCCGAGCGGCAGTTCGAGGAAACGGTCGGCCAGCGACAGCCAGGTCTGCGAGCCCGTGTACAGCAGCGCGGCGATCAGCGTGTCGAGCAGCAGGTTGACCTGCGCGACCGACGAGCCGAACAGCGTCGGCACCATCAGCCGCACGACGCGCCGCACGTCCGGGTGGCTCCACCCCCAGCGCGGCAGCGTGAGCAGGTCCAGACGCGCGAGCGACGGCAGCTGGAAGAGCAACTGCAGGATGCCCGCGGCGAGCACCGCCCAGCCGAGCGCGAGGATCGGCGTCTCCAGCCGCGGCGCCAGCCACAGCGCGCCGGCGATCATGCAGAGGTTGAGGATCACCGGCGTCAGCGCCGGCATCGCAAAGCGGTTGAAGCTGTTGAGCGCGCCGCCGGCGAGCGCCGTCAGCGAGACGAACAACAGGAAGGGGAACGTGAGGCGCAGGAGGTCGACCGTCAGGCCGAATTTCTCCGCCTTGTCCGGGGACGCGCCGAGGCTGAAGAGCATCGCGACCTGCGGCGTGAAGATCAGGCCCAGCGCGGTGACGATCAGCAGGACGCCGCCGAGCGTGCCCGCGACCCGGGAGGTCAGCTCCTTGAGGTCCGCATGCGGCCGGGTCTCCTTCACTTCGGTGAAGACCGGGACGAAAGCCGTGGAGAACGAGCCCTCCGCGAACAGCCGGCGCATGAAGTTCGGGATGCGGAAGGCGACCCAGAACGCGTCCGTTGCCGCCGAGGCGCCGAACGTCGTGGTGAGCACCTGGTCGCGGATCAGTCCGAACACCCGGCTGACCATGGTCATGCTGCTGAAGGACAGCAGCCCCTTGGAGACGCGCGGCCCGCTCACCGGGCACCCCGCCTTGACGGCCCGTTGACGCAAGCTATTGAAACGGCCATACTTTCCGGTCTGTCTGTACCCAATTCCCTCTCCTCAACGCGCTGTCTCCCGGACAGCCGCTCCATCAAGACATCCAGGAAACCGCCGTGGCCAACATCAAGTCCGCCAAGAAGCGCGCCAAGCAGACGATCGTGCGCAACATGCGCAACGCCAGCCAGCGCTCGATGCTCCGCACCTCCGTCAAGAAGGTGCTCAAGGCGCTGCACGCCAACGACGCCGCCGGCGCCGAAGCCGCGTTCGCGCAGGCCCAGCCGCTGCTCGACCGTTTCAGCTCGCGTGGCCTGATCCACAAGAACAAGGCCGCCCGTCACAAGAGCCGCCTGAACGCCCGCATCAAGGCGCTGAAGACCGCCGCCTGATCCGCGTTCCGCGCTGCGAAGAAACCCGGCTCCGGCCGGGTATTTTTGTGCGCGGCGACCGGTGCCGCCGCGAAGCCCACGCGTGGCGAGCGACGCACGACGGACGCGGCCGCTCGAACGCTTCGTCATGGCGCGATCGGACATCGAGGCAAAATCAGGGCGCGCCGGCGTCCGGCGTGCGAGTCTCGGCAGCATCGCGCTCGGCGCGTGCCTCGTCCTCGTCCGCACGCTGGCGGTCGAAGAAGGCCATGACGTCCTTCATGATCGGCCACGTGCCTTCGCGACTGATCGCGGACACGACGTAGGAGCGATCGGTCCAGCCGAGCGTCTCGAGGACCTCGCGCACGAGGGCATCGCGCTCCTCGTCGAGCAGAAGATCGGCCTTGTTGAGCACCAGCCAGCGCGGCTTGGCGAGAAGCTCGGGGTCATGCCGTTCCAGCTCGCGCTCGATGGCACGCACCTGCTCGGCCGGCGTGACGCCTTCGACGCCGCCTTCCATCGGCGCGATGTCCACGAGATGCAGGAGCAGGCGGGTGCGCTGCAGGTGCCGCAGGAACTGCGCGCCCAGTCCGGCGCCGTCCGCCGCGCCTTCGATCAGGCCGGGAATGTCGGCGATGACGAAGCTGCGATACGCCTCGACGCTGACGACGCCGAGGTTCGGGTAGAGCGTCGTGAACGGATAGTCCGCCACCTTCGGCGTCGCCGCTGAAACGGCGCGGATGAAGGTGCTCTTGCCCGCGTTGGGGAAGCCGAGCAGGCCGACGTCCGCCAGCAGCTTGAGCTCCAGCTTCAGCGCGCGCTGCTCGCCCGGCAGGCCCGGCAGCGCCTTGCGCGGCGTGCGGTTCACCGAGCTCTTGAAATGCATGTTGCCGAGGCCGCCCTTGCCGCCCTGCGCGACGAGCAGCCGCTCGCCGTGGCGCGTCAGGTCGCCGATCACCTCGTCGGTCTCGACGTTGGTGATCACGGTGCCGACCGGCACCGTGACGATGAGGTCCTCGCCCGCCTTGCCGTACATCTGGCGCCCCATGCCGTTCTCGCCGCGCTGCGCCTTGAACATGCGCTGGTGGCGGAAGTCGACGAGCGTATTGAGGTTCTCGTCCGCGACCAGCCAGACGCTGCCGCCATCGCCGCCGTCGCCGCCGTCCGGGCCGCCGAGGGGGATGAACTTCTCACGGCGGAATCCGACGCAGCCGTTGCCGCCGTTGCCTGCTGTGACCTGGATTTCGGCTTCGTCGACGAGCTTCATGGGGTTTGACCGGAGGGACGGGGCACGCGGCGATGAGGCCGACGGGCATTGTGACGGAAAGCGGGTGGACGCCGGAACGGCGCGACGCCCGCAGAAACGAAAAGCCCCGCCGAAGCGGGGCTCGTCGCTGCATCGGCGTACCGCTTACGCGGCGTCGACGACGCTGACGGTGCGGCGCTTGGCCGGACCCTTCACCGAGAACTCGACCTTGCCGTCGACCAGCGCGAACAGCGTGTGGTCGCGGCCGAGGCCGACGCCCGGACCCGGATGGAACTGGGTGCCGCGCTGACGCACGATGATGTTGCCGGCCTCGATGGCCTGACCGCCGAAGATCTTCACACCCAGGTACTTCGGGTTGGAGTCGCGGCCGTTGCGGGTGGAACCTACGCCCTTTTTGTGTGCCATGGCGGCTAGTCCTTACTTCTTGTCGCCGGCAGCGATGCCGGTGATCTGGATTTCGGTGTAATGCTGCCGATGGCCCATCTGCTTGCGATGGTGCTTGCGGCGACGGAACTTCACGATCTTGACCTTGTCGGCGCGGCCGTGGCCGACGACCTTGGCGCGGACCGTGGCACCCTTGAGCGCATCGCCCAGGGTCACGCCATCGCTGCCGCCCAGCATCAGGATGTTGTCGAAGGTGAGCTCGCTGCCGGCATCGGCCTCGAGAAGCTCGACGCGCAGCGTCTCGCCTTCCATCACCCGGTACTGCTTGCCACCGGTGACCAGTACTGCGTACATGACCAGACTTCCTCTGTAGTTATTGTGGTCGCTCTGCCGGCAAGTCGCGCCCGGACAGAAGCGGAATTCTAGTCGAGTCAACGGGTTATCGCAACGGGGCCTTCACGCGGCCTGCGGTCTCACCCGGCGAGACGACCGCGGCCCACCCTCCCTGTTCAGGCGCCGGCCCGCGTGCGGCCGCTCACGCCCTGCTACCCGCCGCCACGGGAAATTGTCCGGACTTCCGGCTCCCGATAGGCTTGCCTGTTCGCCGACCGACGGCGGACCCCTCCCCCAGGATCAACCGATGGCGATGGAATTCATCCGCGTGCGAGGCGCGCGGACGCACAACCTGAAGAACGTCGACCTCGACCTGCCCCGCGAGAAGCTGATCGTGATCACCGGGCTGTCGGGCTCGGGCAAGTCCTCGCTGGCGTTCGACACGATCTACGCCGAGGGCCAGCGCCGCTACGTCGAGTCGCTGTCGGCCTACGCCCGGCAGTTCCTGTCGGTGATGGAAAAGCCCGACGTCGACCACATCGAGGGCCTGTCGCCGGCGATCTCGATCGAGCAGAAGTCGACCTCGCACAATCCGCGTTCGACGGTCGGCACGATCACCGAGATCTACGACTACCTGCGCCTGCTCTTTGCGCGCGTCGGTACGCCGCGATGCCCCGAACACGGCTTCCCGCTCGAAGCCCAAACGATCAGCCAGATGGTCGACCAGGCGCTCGCGCTGGATCCGGAGCAGCGCTGGATGCTGCTGACGCCCGTCGTGCGCGAACGCAAGGGCGAGCACGCGCAGGTGTTCGACCAGTTGCGCGCGCAGGGCTTCGTGCGCGTGCGCGTGGACGGCACGCTGTACGAGATCGACGAGGTGCCGAAGCTCTCGCTGCGCACCAAGCACACGATCGAAGCGGTGATCGACCGGTTCCGTCCGCGCGAGGACATGAAGCAGCGTCTGGCGGAGTCGTTCGAAACGGCGATCAAGCTGGGCGATGGCATGGCCATCGTGCAGTCGCTCGACGACGAGAAGGCCCCGCCGCAGTTGTTCTCGTCCAAGTACAGCTGCCCGGTCTGCGACTACTCGCTCCCGGAACTCGAGCCGCGGCTGTTCTCGTTCAACTCGCCCGTGGGCGCGTGCCCGACCTGCGACGGCCTCGGCGTCAGCCAGTTCTTCGACCCCTCGCGCGTGGTCGTGCATCCGGACCTCTCGCTCTCGGCGGGCGCGGTGCGCGGCTGGGACCGTCGCAATACGTACTACTTCCAGCTGGTGCAGTCGCTCGCGCGGCACTTCCAGTTCGACGTTGACGTGCCGTGGAACGCGCTGCCCGAGAAGGGCCGGCAGGCCGTGCTGTTCGGCAGCGGCAACGAGGCGATCACCTTCACCTACGTCAACGACTCGGGCGGACGCTACCAGCGCCGGCACCGCTTCGAGGGCGTGATCCCCAACCTTGAGCGTCGCTATCGCGAGACCGAATCGCAGGCCGTGCGCGAGGAGCTGTCGAAGTACATCAGCGACCGCCCCTGCAGCGAATGCGGCGGCGCGCGGCTCAACCGGTCGGCGCGCAACGTCTTCGTGGGCGACCACACGATCGCGCAGATCGTGGTGCTGCCGATCGACGCGGCACTGCGCTTCTTCGAGCAGCTGGCCCTGCCCGGCTGGCGCGGCGAGATCGCGATCAAGATCGTCAAGGAGATCGCCGAGCGCCTCACATTCCTCGTCGATGTCGGTCTCGACTACCTGACGCTCGAGCGCAAGGCCGACACGCTGTCGGGCGGCGAGGCGCAGCGCATCCGACTCGCCTCGCAGATCGGAGCCGGCCTCGTGGGCGTGATGTACGTGCTCGACGAGCCCTCGATCGGGCTGCACCAGCGCGACAACGAGCGCCTGCTGGGCACCCTCACGCGACTGCGCGAGCTGGGCAACACGGTGATCGTGGTGGAGCACGACGAGGACGCGATCCGGCTCGCCGACTACGTTGTCGACATCGGACCGGGTGCGGGTGTGCACGGCGGGCGCATCGTCGCGCAGGGCAAGCCCGACGAGGTGATGGCCAACCCGGACTCGGTGACCGGCCAGTTCCTCAGTGGCGCGCGACGGATCGAGATTCCGGCGAAGCGCCACAAGCCCGACAAGTCGATGATGTTCCGACTGAAGGGCGCGAAGGGCAACAACCTGCGCAACGTCGACCTCGCCATTCCGGCGGGGCTGCTCACGTGCGTCACCGGCGTGTCCGGATCGGGCAAGTCGACCCTGATCAACGACACGCTGTACGCGATCACCGCGAACGAGCTCAACGGCGCGTCGATGTCGCCGGCGCCGCACGATTCGTACGAGAACATCGAGCTGTGGGACAAGGTCGTCGACATCGACCAGTCGCCGATCGGCCGCACGCCGCGCAGCAATCCGGCGACGTACACCGGGCTGTTCACGCCGCTCCGCGAGCTGTTCGCACAGGTGCCCGAGTCGCGCGCCCGCGGCTATGCGCCGGGACGCTTCAGCTTCAACGTGAAGGGCGGACGCTGCGAGGCCTGCCAGGGCGACGGCCTGATCAAGGTGGAGATGCACTTCCTGCCCGACGTCTACGTGCCGTGCGACGTCTGCCACGGCAAGCGCTACAACCGCGAGACGCTGGACATCCGCTACAAGGGCTACAACATCAGCGACGTGCTTGAAATGACGGTCGAGGATGCGCTGCCCCTGTTCGAGGCCATCCCGTCGATCTCGCGCAAGCTCGAAACGCTGATGGACGTCGGCCTGAGCTACATCCGGCTCGGCCAGCAGGCGACCACGCTGTCCGGTGGCGAAGCGCAGCGCGTCAAGCTGTCGAAGGAACTCTCGCGCCGCGACACGGGGCGCACGCTGTACATCCTCGACGAGCCCACCACCGGCCTGCACTTCGCGGACATCGAGCAGTTGCTCGGCGTGCTGCACCGCTTGCGCGACGACGGCAACACCGTGGTCGTCATCGAGCACAACCTCGACGTCATCAAGACGGCGGACTGGGTGATCGACCTCGGGCCCGAGGGCGGACACCGCGGCGGCATGATCCTCGGCTGCGGTACCCCGGAGGAGATCGCGGCGATGCCGGAGTCGCATACCGGTCGCTTCCTTGCGCCGCTGCTCCGACGCGATCAAGCTGTCGCGCCCGCGCCGAGCCCCGGCCGCAAGCGCAAGACCGCATCGCGATGACCGACCAGCCGCCTCCGTCCGACAAGAAGCCCCGCCGCCGCGCGGCACCGCGCAAGCGCGTGCCGGCCAAGCGCGCCGCCAAGACCGCGAAGGCGACCGTCGCCGCGCAAGCCCTGCCTGCGGTCGACATGGCAGCGCCGGAGCCCGTCTCCGACGCGTCGGGCAATGGCGCTCCAGCTGCGCAGATCGAAACGGACGCTCCCGCGGAGTCTGCGGGCAGTGCGGCATCGCGCGTGGACGCGCCCAAGGCGGACGCCGCCGACGCGCATCCACACGTCGAAGCGCCGCCGGTGGAAGCGCGTGCTGCCTCGGTGCCGCGTCCCGAGCGCGCGGCCGCAGCGTCACCCGAAGCGCCGGCCGCGATCCAGAAGCAGGCCTCGCTCCGTCCGGGCGAGCTCATCCGCGTGCCACTATCGGTGCGGTGGCGTGATCTCGACGCGTTCAACCACGTCAACAACTCGAAGTACCTGAGCTACCTCGAGGAAGCACGTCTGCGCTGGATGCTGAGCGTGCCGGGCATGGGCATGGACGACAACGTCGCTCCGGTCGTGGCCGCGTCGAACCTCAACTACCGCCGTCCGATCGAATGGCCGGGCGACGTGGTGGTCGAGCTGTTCGTCGAACGCCTTGGCGGCAGCAGCCTCACCATCGGCCATCGCATCGTGAATGCGACGGATGGCAACGTGCTGTATTGCGACGGTCAGGTCGTGATGGTGTGGATCGACCGCAACAGCGGGCGCTCGGCTCCGCTGCCGGAGAGCGTACGCAGCGCCTGCGGCTAGGGCGCGGCGGACCTCACGACGAAATCGACGGGCAGTTTGCGCCCGTCGGCGAGCTTCAGTTCGACGCGTGCGCGGCTATAGGGCGCGAGCTTCGCCGTGGGCGACATCAGCATCAGGTGCAGGCCACCGGGCGCGAACTGCACGCGCCCGCCCGCGGCGATGTCGACGCGCGGGGCCGGCTGCATGCGGCTGATCCCGCCCTGCACCTGCGTGCGATGCATCGAGACGTCCGCGAAGGCCGGCGACGCCACGCCCGTGAGCGCGACCGGCGCGCGGCATGGATTGTCGAGCCGGAAGAAGCCCGCGCCCATCGGCATCGTGGGCGTCATGCGGATCCAGGCCTCGCGCACCACCGGCACGCACCGCCCAGGCGGCGCTGCAGATGCGGCACAGGGGCCGAGGGCTACAGAGGCCGCGAGGAGAAGGAACAGGGTGCGCATCGCCGCATTGTAGAGGCCGTCCGGCGGACGTCGCGGCGGCCGCGCACGCCGGTTAATCTGCCGGCCTGCATCGACGGAGACGCTCATGACCCTGGTCGGAATCCATGCCCACGGCGACATCGCCGAACTTCGACTCGCGCGTCCGCCGGTGAATGCGCTCGACCCCGACCTGTGCGCCGCGATCCGCGAATCCGTGATCGCCGCGGCGCGGGACGGTGCGCGCGGCATCGTCCTCGCGGGGGGTCCGTCGGTCTTTTCGGCCGGGCTCGACGTGCCGTACCTGATGTCGCTCGGCACCGACCGTGGCGCACTCACGCATGCCTGGGAAGCGTTCTTCGGTGCGGCGCGCGCGATCGCGGGCAGCCCGGTGCCCGTCGCCGCGGCGATGGCCGGCCATGCACCCGCGGGCGGCTGCGTGTTGGCGCTCTGCTGCGACTACCGCGTCATGGCGCGGTCGCCGGATCCGGCGAAGCCGTTCCGCATCGGCCTCAACGAGACGCAGGTCGGCCTCGTGGCGCCGGAGGGCATCCAGCGCCTGCTGCGTCGTGTCGTGGGCCCGCACCGCGCCGAGCGGTTGCTGGTCGGCGGGCTCATGCCGACGACGGACGAGGCGCTCGCGATCGGCCTGGTCGACGAGGCGACGGCAGTCGAGGCGACCACCGCGCGGGCCATCGACTGGGCGCGAGGCCTCGCCGCGTTGCCCCGTCAGCCGATGCTGGAGACGCGCTCGATCGCGCGGGCCGACGTGTCGGAGTCGCTGCATGCTCGGAACATCGAACTGGAGCGCTTCGTCGAAGGCTGGTACGCCGCGGACACGCAGGCCGCGCTGCGCGCCGTGCTCGAGCGCCTCGGTAAGGGCCGCTGACGTTCAGCCGGTCGCGATCGGCCGGGCGTCGTCCTCGATCCAGCCGCTCCAGGAGCCGGTGTAGAGCTTCGCGCCGGGAAGCCCCGCGTGCGCCATCGCCAGCAGGTGGTGGCAGGCCGTGACGCCCGAGCCGCAGCTCGCTAGCAGGACGTCGGGTGCGCGGCCGGCCAGCAGCGTCTCGAACTCCGCCCGCAGTACGTCCGAGGGTTTGAACCGACCGCCGTCCAGGTTGGACGCGAACGGCCGGTTGACCGCGCCGGGAATGTGGCCCGCTTTCCGGTCGAGCGGTTCGACGTCGCCGCGGTACCGCTCCGGCGCGCGCGCATCGACCACGAGCCCGCCGGTCGCGAGCGACGACTCGACGTCGGCGGCCTGCGCGAGCAGCCGGCGGTCGAACGCCCCGGCGTAGCCCGCGACGGGCGCGGCGCGCGACGCGCCGGGCTCGAGCGGTGCGCCGGCCTCACGCCAGGCCGACCAGCCGCCGTCGAGCACGGCGACCGCCTCGTGGCCCCAGGCCCGCAGCATGAACCAGAGCCGCGCCGCGGCGAGCGCACCGCCGGCGTCGTCGTAGACCACGACCTGATGCGCGGCGGTGATGCCGAGGCGACCCAGCGCATCGGCGAAAGCCTCGTTTGCTGGCCACGGATGGCGTCCGGCACCCGGGGCGTGGGGGCCCGACAGATCGGTTTCGAGATCCGCACGGACGGCGCCGGGCACATGGCCTTCCTCGAAACGGCGCGCACCGGCACTCCGGTCGGCCAGGTCCACGCGCGTGTCGACGATGGCCAACGGCCGGTCGATGCCGGTTTCGAGCGCGCGCTGCAGCGTGTCGACGTCCACCAGCGTGGTCCAGGTCATTGCAACGCCTCCAGGCGGTCGTGCAGGTTGAGCAGCATCGCAGCGGTGGCGCCCCAGATGCGCTGGTCCGGATAACGGTACTCCCAGACCGTGCGTTCGCGCCCGCCGTGCTGGAACCGACGGGGTGCGCGATTGGCAGGGTCGAGCAGGAAGCGCAGCGGGACTTCGAACACGTCCGCCACTTCGCGCGGATCGGGCCGTGCGACGTAGCCGGGGTCGATGAAGGCGACCACCGGCAGCACGCGGAACCCGGTGATCGTCGCGAGCGGATCGAGGAATCCCAGCGGCGTTACCAGGCCACGCGGGATCCCCACTTCCTCTTCGGTTTCGCGCAACGCGGCATCGATCGCATCGACATCACCGGGATCGACGCGGCCGCCGGGGAAGCTCACCTGTCCGGCATGGTTGCGCAGGCCGTCGTCACGGCGCGTCAGCAGCACGCGCAGGCCGTCGTCGCGCGGGACCAGGCCGACGAGGACCGCGGCTTCCCGCAGCGTCGCCGTGTCGATCAGGTCGTGGAGTTCGTCGAGGTTCCAGCCCGCGCCCGCGGGCGGCGCGTCGAGCGGATGCAGCGCATCGCGCAGGCGCGGCGGCTCAGGCATCGCCGCGTGCGGCCTCGCGCTGCGGGAGCACGCCGTCCATGATCCGCAGGCGTTCGTCGTCGCCCATCGTCGCCCAACGCGCGATCTCGTCGAGCGTGCGCAGGCAGCCGCCGCAGAGGCCATCGGCCTCGACCGAGCAGATGCCGACGCAGGGGCTGAGGACGGCGCGATAGGTAGTCATGCCCGCATTCTCCCAGAGTGGCGGCCGGACACACGAACGCCGGCACGAGGCCGGCGTCCGGGGTACCGCAACGGTACGGCTTACTTGACGCTGACGAGCTTGATCTCGAACTGCACCGCCACGTTCGGCGGGAAGCCCGTGCGCGGGTCGGCGCCGTAGGCCTTGTCGGCCGGCAGCGTCACTTCCCACTTCGCGCCGGTCGGCATCTGCTGGATCACTTCGCGCATCGCCGGCATCTCGATCTGGGTGACCTTGATGGACGGGATCGACTGCGCCGGACGCGCCTGCTGCGGACGCTCGCCCCACGGGAACGGGCCCGCGACCTCGAGCTGCACCGTGCTCGCGGAGGTCGGCTTGGCGCCGGCGCCCGCATCGATCACGCGGTACTGCACGCCGCTCGGGAGGACCTTCACGCCGGCCTTGCCCTTGTTGGCATTGACGAACGTGTCGCTCTTCGTCTTGTTGGTCGCCGCTTCCTTCTCCCACTCGGCCTTGGCCTTGGCCTGCTGGCGGGTCTGCATGTCCTGCAGCGCCTTCTGGAGCTGGTCGACGGACACGGCCGGCTGCTTCTTGGCGAACGCGTCGTTGAGGCCCTTGGTGAGAGCGGCCATGTCGATCTGCTCGCCGCGCTCGGAGAGCTCGGCGGCGTCGACGCCGGTCTTGAAGCCGAGGGCGTAGCTCAGCTTGCCCTTTTCGGACGTGACGTCCTGGGCGGACGCCAGGCCGGCGGACAGCGCGAAAGCCGCAGCCGCGACGGCCATCAGACTAAACTTCATCGGGTGGAACCTCCGGTAGAGATGCTCGGTACGCGACGTGCGCAACGGCGTGGAAAACCCCTGTGCCGCTTACCGGTCGACAGCCCCGAGTGGCGCGCTAGGATACTGACGGCAGGGCTTAACCGCCACTGACGACCCACCTCCGACCGCGCCCGGCCGCCCGAGTTCCATCGGCGTCCGGCCCCGCGTTTTCCCCACGTTCCGTTTCCGGGCCCGCCATGACCGACAGCAGCAGTGCACCGCCGGTGACCGTCGCCGACCGCGACGCCGTACGCATCATCACCGTCAACCGGCCGGACAAGCTCAACGCGCTCAACGCCGCCACGCTCGACGCGCTGGACGTCGCGTTCGCCGAAGCGATCGCCGCGGCCGCCGTACGCGCGATCGTCCTCACCGGCGCCGGCCCCAAGGCGTTCGTCGCCGGCGCCGACATCGCCGAGATGAACACCCTCACCCCGGCGCAGGGTCGCGATTTCGCACTCCGCGGCCAGCGCATGATGCGCCGGGTCGAGAAGAGCCCGAAGCCCGTCGTCGCGATGGTCAACGGCTTCGCGCTCGGCGGTGGCCTCGAGCTCGCCATGTGCTGCCACCTGCGGATCGCTTCGGACAGCGCGCGCGTGGGGCAGCCCGAGATCAACCTCGGCCTGATCCCCGGGTTCGGCGGTACGCAGCGCCTGCTGCGGCTCGCGGGCCGCGCCGCGACGCTCGAACTCTGCCTGCTCGGCGCACCGATCGACGCCGCGCGTGCGCGCGAGCTCGGCATCGTCAACCGCGTGGTGCCGGCCGCCGAGCTCGAAGCGCAGACGCTGGCGATCGCGCAGCAGCTCGCCACCGCCGCGCCGCTCGCGCTGCGCGGTGCGCTCGACTGCATCAACGTCGGCGGCGAGTGCGGCATCGAGGAAGGCCTGGAATACGAAGCGGTGCAGTTCGGCCTGATGTTCTCGACGAACGACATGCGCGAAGGCACGTCGGCGTTCCTCGAACGCCGCAAGCCGGTCTTCGGCGGCACGTGAACCTGCCGATGCCCTGCCCCGCCTGCGGTTGCCCCGCGGACGCGCCGTCGCACGGCCTCGTCGCGCGGTTGATCGTGGACGACGTCGACGGCGCCCTGGACGACGGCCTGCTGGGGACGACGGGCTGCGGTTCGTGCGCCCCCGAGTGCACCGCACGCCTGCTCGCCGAGCGCGACCGCCGGCGCGTCGCGCTCGACGCCCGTGAACGTTTCCGCGCGCGCGAGCGCCGCTTGCAGTTGCGCGCGGCGCGTCGTGAGGCCCGCCGCGCGCCGGCGGCCGCGTTGCCCGACGCCGCCGCGGCCGTGCTCGCCCGCGCGCTCGCCCGCGCGAAGGGCACTCCATGACGCGCGACCGCGCCAAGCCCACGCGCAAGGTCGACGCCAGTGCGTCGCCTTCGAAGATCAAGAAGGCCGTGAAGGTCGCGGACGCGATCGCCAGTGCGGCGCGGGCCGTGGCGAAAAAGGTGGCCGCACCGAAGCCGGCCCGCCCGCCGGCCAAGGTCGCCGACGCGCCTCGCGCGCGTCGAAGCGTCGGGGGCACCGCGGAGGTGCCGCGGCCGTCGCGACGGATGACGAAGCGCGAGATCGACGCGCTGTTCGCGCGCCTCGCCGATGCGAACCCGGCGCCGACGACGGAACTCGAATTCTCGACGCCCTATGAACTGCTGGTCGCCGTGGCGCTGTCCGCGCAGGCGACGGACGTGAGCGTCAACAAGGTGACCCGGCGATTGTTCCCTGCGGCCAACACGCCCCGGGCAATCGCGAAGCTGGGGGTCGAAGGGCTCTCGCCCTATGTCTCGACGCTCAACTTCCATCGCACCAAGGCGCGCAACGTGGTTGCGATGGCCGAGCAGCTGCTCGCACTCCACGGCGGTGCCGTACCGCGCGAGCGCGAAGCGCTCGAGGCGTTGCCAGGGGTCGGCCGCAAGACGGCCAACGTGGTGATGAACACCGCGTTCGGCGACAGCACCATGGCGGTCGACACGCACATCTTCCGGGTGTCGAACCGCACCGGCCTCGCGCCGGGCACGGACGTGCGCAAGGTCGAGGACGAGCTCGTGCGCGTCGTGCCCGAGGCCTACCTGCAGCATGCGCACCACTGGCTGCTGCTGCACGGCCGCTACGTCTGCAAGGCGCGCAGGCCGGATTGTCCGCGCTGCATCATCCGGGACCTGTGCCACTACCCCGATAAGACGCCCGGGAAGGCACCGCCGCTCGAAGTCGCGCCGACGCGCCCGAGTCGAAAGTCGGTGCGGTGACAGCGCCGTTGCGCGCCTGTCATATTTACGCAACCTTCACAACATAGTCTTCGCGGCGCTCCTCCTTCCCAGGACCCGCCATGAAGCTCTCCCGCAAGACGCTTGCCCTCGCCCTCCTTGCCGCGCTCGCCGCGCCGGCCGCGCATGCCGAGGTCGCGATCGACGTCATCCACGATTCCGAAGTGACCTTCGAAGGCCTCGTCCAGGCCGATGGCAACTGGTTCAACGCCGACGTCGCCAACCTCAACTCCGACGCGCTCGACGGCACCGAGACGGAGTTCAGCATGCGTCGCGCCGAGCTCGTGCTGAAGGGCAAGGGCCCGGGCAACTACGAGTGGGTGCTGGGCTTCGACGCCCGCGCCAACAAATTCCTCGATGCCAACGTCAAGTACAAGTTCGGCAACGACGCGAACAAGTTCGTGCAGGTCGGCCAGTTCAAGCAGCCGAACAGCCTCGAGGAGCTTTCCTCGACGAAGAACAACGACTTCATCGCCAAGGCGTCGATCACGAACACCTTCGCCGTCGCCCGCCGACTCGGTGGCGCGGTGAGCTACGGCGACGTCAACTGGGGCGTGACCGCGAGCTACTTCGAGCGCGAACTCACCCGCAACCTCGCCCATGGCAACGGCTACGGCGTGCGAGGCACGTGGGCGCCGATCAACGACGGCGACAACATCCTGCACCTGGGCCTGTCGTATGTGGACATGGACACCGACGGCGACACCGTGCGCCTGCGGGCCCGACCGCTGGCCGATTTCGCGGGTGCGCGCCTCGTCGACACCGGCGCGACCGGCCTGCGCAATGCAGACCGCATGGCGGTGGCGGGCCTCGAAGGCCTGTACGCCACCGGCCCCTTCAAGGTGCAGGCCGAGTACATGCGCGCCAGCGTCGACCGCTACGCGACGGGCTTCACCGCGCAGCCGGGCGGCAGCTACGACGCCAGCGGCTACTACATCCAGGGCGTGTGGAACATCACGGGCGAGAAGTTCGGCTACAAGGCCGGCGTGCCCACGACGCCGCTGCCGAACAACCCGGGCGCCGGCATGTTCCAGCTCGGCCTCCGCTACGACCACATCGACCTCGACGACGGCGACGTGACGCCGGGCGCGACGCCCACATCGGCTCCGGTGGTCACCGGCGTGCTGGGTGGCGAGCAGAGCTCGTGGACGATCGGCGCGAACTGGTACTGGCGTTCGAACTTCAAGTTCATGCTGAACTACGTGAAGGTCGACAGCTCGCGCTTCCTCGGCAAGACGGCGGCCAATTACTCGCTCGACCCGCAGTACAACAACGTCACCTTCAACCGCGTGGTCGACGACAACCCAGACATCCTCGAGGCGCGCATCCAGTTCTACTGGTAAGCGTTCCGTCATCTCTCGCAGGGTCGGAAAAGCGCGGCTTCGGCCGCGCTTTTTTCTTGTGTCACCGGACTGTCACCCGGCTGACATTCGCCTGTCACGCCCGCGCGGTGCAATGCGTTCATCAACGGGCCCTGCCCGTTTCCGCCCAGGAGACCATCGTGTTGAAGTCCTTCTCCCGCTCCATGCATGCGCGCGTGCGCGTGCTCGTGCTCTCCCTCGCCGCGGCGTCGTTCGCCGCGCAGGCGGCCGACGTCACCGGCGCCGGTGCCTCCTTCATCTACCCGGTCATGTCCAAGTGGTCGTCCGACTACGCGAAGGCGACCGGCAAGAAGGTCAACTACCAGTCGATCGGCTCGGGCGGCGGCATCGCGCAGGCCAAGGCCG
The DNA here is from genome assembly GCF_047159895.1 of Lysobacter xanthus. Taxonomy (NCBI): domain Bacteria; kingdom Pseudomonadati; phylum Pseudomonadota; class Gammaproteobacteria; order Lysobacterales; family Lysobacteraceae; genus Lysobacter; species Lysobacter xanthus. Next base: position 20,318 of record NZ_BAAGAB020000018.1, on the reverse strand, counting down.
GCACGGTCGACTTCGGCTCGACCGACGCCCCCCTCAAGCCGGAGGAGCTCGCCAAGGCGGGCCTGATCCAGTTCCCGTCGGTCATCGGCGGCGTGGTGCCCGTGATCAACGTGCCGGGCGTGCCCTCGGGCGCGATGAAGCTCGACGGCGCGACCCTCGCCCGCATCTTCCTCGGCGAGATCACGATGTGGAACGACCCCGCGATCGTCGCGACGAACGGCGGCGTCGCCCTGCCCGCCAAGAAGATCACCGTGGTGCACCGCTCGGACGGTTCGGGCACGACGTTCAACTTCGTCAACTACCTCGGCAAGGTCAGCCCGTCCTGGAAGTCGAAGGTCGGCGAAGGCACGATGGTCCAGTGGCCGGTGGGCATCGGCGGCAAGGGCAACGAGGGCGTCGCCGCCTACGTGAAGCAGATCCAGGGCGGCATCGGCTATGTCGAGCTCTCCTACGCGCTGCAGAACAAGATGGCGTACGCCCGCCTGAAGAACGCCGCCGGCAATTACGTGCTGCCGAGCGACGAGACGTTCGCCGCGGCCGCGGCCAGCGCGGAGTGGGGCCAGGCGAAGGACTTCTACCTCGTCATGACCAACGCGCCGGGTGCGCAGTCCTGGCCGATCACCGCCACCAACTTCATCCTGATGTACCGCAGCCCGAAGAAGGTCGAAGGCGCCAAGAATGCGAAGGACTTCTTCCGCTGGATCTATGCGAACGGCGACGCGCAGGCGAAGGCACTCGACTACGTGCCGCTCCCGCCGGCACTGGTCCAGCAGATCGAAGCGTATTGGACGGCGAACGCGAAGTACTGACCGACCCCGGGGCCGGTTCCAGGCGGGCCCTTCGGGGCCCGTCTCCGTTCTGAAACGTGTCATCACGCTGTAACCAAAACATCATTTCATGGCGGCTTCCGTGCGGCATCGTCGCCGCACCCAGTCCAGGAGTCGCCCATGAACGTCGTCCGCATCGCCGGCCTCGCCTTCGCGCTCACGCTGGCAATCACCGCCTGCTCCGGGGACCGCACGCCCGCGGCCGGTGCGTCGCCCGCCACCACCGGAGCGTCTGCAGGCGGCGATACCAAAGCCGCCGAGATCACTGGCGCCGGCGCCACCTTCATCTACCCGCTGCTGTCGAAGTGGTCCGCCGACTACAGCCAGCAGACCGGCAACAAGATCAACTACCAGTCGATCGGCTCGGGCGGCGGCATCGCGCAGATCAAGGCGGGCACGGTCGACTTCGGCTCGAGCGACAAGCCGCTGGGCTCCGACGAGCTCGCCGCGGCGGGCCTCGGACAGTTTCCCTCCGCGGTGGGCGGCGTCGTTCCCGTCGTGAACCTGCCCGGCATCGCCGCGGGCCAGCTCCGGCTCACCGGTGCGGTTCTTGCCGACATCTACCTCGGCAAGGTGACGATGTGGAATGACCCTGCACTTGTGGCGCTCAATCCCGGCGTCACGCTGCCGGCGATGAAGATCAACGCCGTGAAGCGGTCCGACGGCTCCGGCACCACCTTCAACTTCGTCAACTACCTCTCGAAGGTCAGCCCGGAGTGGAAGCAGAAGGTCGGCGAAGGCACGTCGGTGCAATGGCCGACCGGCATCGGCGGCAAGGGCAACGAGGGCGTCGCCGCGTACGTGAAGCAGATGAAGGGCTCGATCGGCTATGTCGAACTGGCCTACGCCACCGAGAACGGCATGGCGCACACGCAGATGCAGAACGCCGCCGGGCAGTGGGTGCAGCCCAGCATCGCCTCGTTCCAGGCGGCCGCCGCCGGCGCCGACTGGAAGAACGCGAAGGACTTCAGCGTCGTCATTACCGATGCCGCGGGCGAACAGGCGTGGCCGATCGCCGCCACGAACTTCATCCTCATGTACAAGCAGCCGAAGGATCCGGCGCGCTCGAAGGCGGCGCTCGACTTCTTCCGCTGGGCGCTGAAGAACGGCGGCAGGACCGCCGAGTCGCTGAACTACGTGCCGTTGCCGCCGGACGTCGTCGCGCAGGTCGAAACGTACTGGTCGACGCAGTTCAAGTAACGCCCCGGGCCGCGACACGACGTCGCGGCCCCCGACGGAATCCGGCGCCCGAATGAGCACTGTCCCCGCCCCAATGCCCCGCTCGTCGCTGCTCGACAACGTCGGCGACTGGTTGTTCCGCCGCGTCGTCGGCGTGGCCGCGCTCTTCGTCATGGTCGCGCTCAGCGCGGCCGCATGGTCGACGTTCCGCGGCGGCCAGGCGACGTTCGAGAAGTTCGGCCTCGGCTTCTTCACCTCGCGCACCTGGGACCCGGTGGGACAGGACTTCGGCGCGCTGGTGCCGATCTACGGCACGGTGGTGACGGCGCTGATCGCGATGCTGATCGCGGTGCCCGTGAGCTTCGGCATCGCGATGTTCCTCACCGAAATCGCGCCGAAGTGGCTGCGCACCCCGGTGGGCACCGCCATCGAGCTGTTGGCCGGCATCCCGTCGATCATCTACGGCATGTGGGGCCTGTTCGTGCTGGTGCCGTACCTGAGCGAGCATGTGTATCCGTGGGTCGACGCGCATCTCGGCACGCTGCCCGGCGTCGGCCCGTTGTTCGCCGGCCCGCCGCTCGGCTTGGGCATGCTCACCGCCGGGCTGGTGCTGGCGATCATGGTCATCCCGTTCATCGCCTCGGTGATGCGCGAGGTGTTCCTGACCGTGCCGGGTCGGCTCAAGGAATCGTCCTACGCCCTCGGTTCCACGCGCTGGGAGGTGGTCTGGGACGTCGTGCTGCCGTACACCCGCTCGGCGGTCGTGGGTGGCATCTTCCTCGGCCTCGGTCGCGCACTCGGCGAGACGATGGCCGTGACCTTCGTGCTCGGCAACGCGCACGAACTGACCGCCTCGCTGCTGATGCCCGGCAACTCCATCGCCGCGACCATCGCCAACGAGTTCGCCGAGGCCGATTCCGAGGCCTACCGCTCCGCACTCATCGCGCTCGGCTTCGTGCTGTTCGTGGTGACGTTCGTCGTGCTGTCGATCGCCCGCCTCATGTTGCGTCGCCTCGCCAAGCGGGAGGGCACCTGATGTTGCCGCTGTACGGCTACCGTCGCGCGAAGAACCTCGTCGCACAGGCGCTCGCGATCGTCGCGACCGCCTTCGGCCTGTTCTGGCTCGCCTGGATCCTCTGGACGACGCTGAGCAAGGGGCTCTCGTCGATCGACCTCGCGCTGTTCACGCAGATGACGCCGCCGCCCGGCGAGGACGGCGGGTTGCTCAACGCCTTCTTCGGCAGCGCACTGATGAGCCTGCTGGGCATCGCGATGGGCGCCCCGATCGGGGTGCTCGCCGGCACGTACCTCGCGGAGTACGCGAACCGCAGCTGGATCGGCGACACGGTGCGGTTCGTCAACGACATCCTGCTTTCGGCGCCGTCGATCGTGCTCGGGCTCTTCATCTACACGCTCGTGGTTGCGCGGATGGGCCATTTCTCCGCGCTCGCCGGGGCGATCGCCCTGGCCTTCATCGTGCTGCCCGTCGTGGTGCGCACCACCGACGAGATGCTGCGGCTGGTCCCCACGCAGATGCGCGAAGCCGCCCTGTCGCTCGGCATTCCGCAGTGGAAGGTGATCGTGCAGGTGCTGTATCGCTCGTCGCTGCCGGGCATCATCACCGGCATCCTGCTGGCGCTCGCGCGTATCTCCGGCGAGACGGCACCGCTGCTGTTCACCGCGCTCAACAACCAGTACTGGTCGACCGATATCACGCAGCCGATGGCCAACGTGCCGGTGGTGATCTTCCAGTACGCGATGAGCCCGTACGACGCCTGGCACGGCCTGGCATGGGCCGGCGCTTTCGTCCTGATGCTGTTCGTGCTCACCGTGAGCCTCGTCGCCCGCGCGATCGTGGCGCGCCACCGCGTGGCCCACGACTGATGACCACCGCCCTACCCTTGGACCTCGTCATGAACGACGCGCTGCGTATCTCCACGACCGCCACCGCGGCTGCGTCCACGGCGGCGCCCGTCAAGCTCGCCGCACGCGGGCTCGATTTCCATTACGACAAGTTCCATGCGCTGAAGGCGATCGAGCTCGATGTCCCCGAAAAGCGCGTGACCGCGCTGATCGGTCCGTCGGGCTGCGGCAAGTCCACGCTGCTGCGCGTCTTCAACCGGATCTATTCCCTCTATCCGAAGATGCGGGCAACCGGGCAGGTGCTGCTGGACGGCGAGAACATCCTCGACACGCGCTACCCGCTCAACCGGCTGCGCAGCAAGGTCGGTATGGTCTTCCAGAAGCCCGTGCCGTTCCCGATGACCATCTACGAAAATGTCGCCTACGGCATCCGCCACCACGAGCGCCTGTCGAAGGCCGACATGAAGGACCGCGTCGAGCAGGCGCTGCGCCAGTCCGCGATCTGGGACGAGGTCAAGGACAAGCTCGGCCAGAGCGCACTCGGCCTGTCCGGCGGACAGCAGCAGCGCCTGTGCATCGCGCGCGCCGTGGCGCTCAAGCCCGACGTGCTGCTGCTCGACGAACCGACATCCGCGCTCGACCCCATTTCCACAAGCCGCATCGAGCAGCTGATCGAAGAGCTCAAGCGCGACTTCACGATCGCCATCGTGACCCACAACATGCAGCAGGCCGCGCGCATCTCCGACTTCACCGCCTTCATGTACCTCGGCGAGCTGGTGGAGCACGGCAGCACCGAAACCATCTTCTCGAACCCCTCGAAGCAGCAGACCGAGGACTACATCACCGGCCGTTTCGGCTGAGGCCGCCACGACGCGCTACGCAGGACCCGACATGCACGACCACATCCTCAAGAGCTTCGACGCCGAGCAGAAGCGCCTGCTCGACGAGACCCTGCGCATGGGCGAAATGGCCGCGGCGCAGCTGGAGGCGGCGCTCGACGTCGTGCAGCGCCGTGACGACCAGGCCGCTGCGCGCGTGATCGCCAACGACGAGGCGATCGATGCGCTCGAGCACGTCGTCAGCCACGACGTCATGAAGCTCGCCTTGCGCGGGCCGATGGCCCGCGACCTGCGCGAGATCCTGGCGGCGATCCGCATCGCCTCGGACATCGAGCGGATCGGTGACTACGCCTCGAACGTGGCCAAGCGCTCGATGGCGCTCAACACCGCGCCGCCGCTGCCGCATGTCGCGGGTCTGCAGCACATTGGGCGGCTCGCGGTGCGGCAGGTGCGAGAGGTGCTCGCGGCCTATCGCGACAACGACGTCGAGGCGGCCCAGCGGGTGCGTGCAGCCGACGCCGAGCTCGATGCGGCCTACACCGGCCTGTTCCGGGAGCTGCTTACCTACATGATGGAAGACGCCCGCGCGATCACGCCCTGCACGCACCTGCTGTTCATGGCCAAGAACGTGGAGCGCATCGGCGACCACGCGACGAACATCGCCGAAAACGTCTGGTTCCTCGTGCGCGGCGAAGAGTCGCTCCCGCCGCGCGAGAAGGCGGACGGCAGCAACACCGCGACGACGTGACCGAGCGCGAAGGGCTGCATCCGAGCGCGCCCCCGGGCCGTAGAACCTTCCAGACTCCGGGATGAACCCCGGGTCCGGGCACCGGCCCCGCCGGCTGCCTTCTGCGACCCGCCGCGCTAGCATCGCGGCATCCCACGCGGCCCGGCCGCTTCCGAGAGGTTCTTCCATGTCCCGTTCCCTCAAGACCCCCGCCCTCGCCGCCGCGATCACCGGCTCGCTCATGCTGGCCGGCTCTGCGTTCGCGTCCACCCCGCTGACGCAGGGCTACATGCTCTCCGCCGCGGACGCGCCCGCGAAGACCGACGCCAAGGCCGGCGAGATGAAGTGCGGCGCGGACAAGGCGAAGGCGGGCGAAATGAAGTGCGGCGCCGACAAGGCCAAGGCCCGTGAAATGAAGTGTGGTGCCGACAAGGCGAAGGCGGGCGAGATGTCCTGCGGGGCGGACAAGGCCAAGGCCAAGCCGGTGACGGACAAGAAGGTCGCCGACGCGAAGATGGCCGAGGGCAAGTGCGGCGAAGGCAAGTGCGGCGGGTCGATCTGACCGGCTGAGCGTCGATGCCCACGGCGACCGTCCTCGCTCCGGATGCCGTGGGCCTCGGCCTGCGGCGGGCCCTCCTGGGCCCGCTGCAGGCCTCCTCCGGGAAGGAGATCGACTTCCTCGAGGTGGCCCCCGAGAACTGGATGGGCATCGGCGGCGCGCTCGGCGATTCGTTCCAGGCCGTCGCCTCGCGCTGGCCGCTGGTCTGCCACGGCCTGTCCCTGTCCCTGGGCGGACCCGGCGAGCTCGACGAGCCCTACCTGCTTCGCCTGCGCCGCTTCCTCGACGCGCACGCCTGCCCGATCTACAGCGAGCACCTGTCCGCCTGCAGCGATGCACAGGGCCAGCTCTACGACTTGATGCCACTGCCGTTCAACCGCGCCGCCGTCGACCACGTCGTCGCACGCATCCGTCGCACGCAGGACGTTCTCGGGCGGCGCATCGCGGTCGAGAACATCTCGTACTACGCGACGCTCGACGCGGGCCCTTCCCCGCTGCGCGAGATCGACTTCCTCAACGACGTGCTCGATCGCGCCGACTGCGACCTGCTGCTCGACGTCAACAACATCGTCGTCAATGCGACCAATCATCGCTACGACGCGCGCGAATTCCTGCAGGCGCTTCCCGGCGAACGCATCGCCTACATCCACGTCGCCGGGCATCACGACGAGGCCGAGGACCTCAAGATCGACACGCACGGCTCCGCCGTCGTGGACCCGGTCTGGGCGCTGCTCGAGGAGGCGTACGCGCTCTTCGGGCCCAGACCCACGCTGCTCGAACGCGACTTCAACCTGCCGCCGTTCGCGGAGCTGCTCGAGGAGCTTCACGGGGTTCGTTCGCGCCTCGCGGGCCGCGGCGCGACGCACCGCCATGCCGCCTGAGGCCGGCGGCGACCTCGCCGCGCAGCAGGCACTGGGCGCCTACATCCGCGATCCCGAGCGCGCACCGCCGCCCGCGGGCATCGAACCGAGGCGGCTGCGCATCTATGCCGACCTGTTCTTCAACAACGTCGACGGGCTGCTGGGCACCACGTTCCCCGTGATGCGCGCGACGCTAGGCGACGCGTGGACGCGGCTCGTCCGTGATTTCCTGCGCGAGCACGACGCCCGCTCGCCGGTGTTCACCGAGTTGCCGAAGGAACTGTTGCGCTATCTCGACCGGCGCGAGGCCGAGGGTCGCGGCGATCCGCCCTGGCTCCGCGAACTCGCGCATTACGAGTGGATCGAGCTGGCCCTCCAGGTGAGCGAGGCGCGGCTGTCGGATCTCGCGCACGATCCCGATGGCGACCTGGCCGAGGGCGTTCCCCTGCTGTCGCCCCTCGCCTGGCCGCTCGCCTACGACTGGCCGGTTCACCGCATCGGCCCCGGATCGCAGCCCGACGCGGCGGAACCGACGCTGCTGCTGGTGCATCGCCAGGACGACGGCAGCGTGCGCTTCCACGAACTCGCGCCCCTCGCTTTCCACCTGCTGCAACGCATCGAATCGGCGCCCGACACCGGCCGGCGGCTGCTCGCCACGCTCGCCCAAGAGGTCGGCGCGCCCGACGTCGAGGCGCTCGTCGGACAGGGCCTCGCGCTGCTGGCGCAGTACCGACGCGACGGCATCGTGCCCGGCACGCGCCCCGCCTGACGCCCGCCCCTCGGGCCGTCTGCTAGGCTGCCGGCCCGCGCTCCGATCGACCGCCGTGCCCTCACTCGCTTCGCGCTTCCGCGGTTTCCTGCCTGTCGTCGTCGACGTCGAGACGGGCGGCTTCGACTGGAACCGCCATGCGCTGCTGGAGATCGCGGTGGTGCCGCTGGACCTCGACGCATCCGGCCGGATCGTGCCGTGCCCGACGACCAATGCGCACGTGATGCCGGCGCCCGGCACCGAGATCGATCCGAAGTCGCTCGCCGTCACCGGCATCGTGATCGACCATCCGTTCCGCGATGCGAAGAACGAACGGCAGGCGCTCGACATCGTCTTCGCGCCTGTGCGCGCCGCGATGAAGAAGCACGGCTGCCAGCGCGCGATCCTCGTCGGCCACAACGCGCACTTCGACCTGAATTTCCTCAACGCGGCAGTGGCGCGCTCGGGACACCCGCGCAATCCGTTCCATCCGTTCAGCGTCTTCGACACGGTGACGCTCGGGGGCGTCGCCTACGGACAGACGGTGCTCGGCCGTGCGCTGAATGCCGCGGGCATCGCATGGAACGCGGACGAGGCGCATTCGGCCGTGTACGACGCGGAGCGCACCGCCGAGCTGTTCTGCCAGGTGGTCAATGCCTGGCCGATGCTGGGCGGCCCCGGCGCGCCGGCCACGGCCGGCGACGCCTGACCGTCAGAGCGAGATTTCGCCCGCCGCCATGGGCGCGGACGACGGCGCCTGCGGCGCGATGGGCTGCACCGGTTCCATGGTGATCGCGACGGTCCAGCCCGCCTGCAGCTCGTCCTTGGGCACATCGACCCAGTGCGAGTGCGAAGCGCCGACGTAACCGAGCGACTTGGGCTTCTGCCCCGGGGGGATCAGCCACAGCACCGGCGCCTTGGCGCCCGGCGGAATCGTGCCCGGCACCGGCACGAGCCACATGCCGCCGGTGCGCGTATCGACCGTGGCGAGATACGCGATCTTGCCGTTGTCGGCCACGAGGCGGGTCACCGGCAGTTCGGGCATCCCCGTCGCCGCGGGCGCGGGCGCCGGCGCCGGCGCAACCGCGACGGGCTGCGCGGGCACTTCGACGATGCGCGGCTTCTGCAAGGCGACGACGGCCAGTGCAGCCGCCGCGGCGAAGCCCGTTGCGGCGGCGCCCTTCCAGAAGCCGGTACCCGCGGGACGGCGATCGAGCGACTGCACGGGGCTCCAGCCGAGCCGCATGCGGATGCGCGGCCAGACATGGTCCGGCGCCGTCGTCGGCGCGAGCTCGTCGTTCAGCGGCTCGAGACGGCGGCTCCAGTCATCGACGAGTCGCGCGAACGCGGGATCGCGATGGAGGCGCAGGCGCGCATCGCGGCGCTGCTGCGCGTCGAGTACGCCCATGACGTACTCGGCGGCCAGGAGATCGGCCGACGGTGGATCGCGATCGAGATCGTGTTCGCGCATTGTCACGGCTCCAGGCACGCGCGGAGTTGCAGCAGCCCGCGGCGGATCCAGCTCTTGACCGAGCCGAGCGGCGCGCCGGAGCGCGTCGCGAGTTCCTCGTAGGTCGCGCCTTCGAAGAACGCCGTGCGGATGAGCCCGCGACGTCGCTCATCGAGGCGCTCCATGCAGCGCTGAAGGCGTTCGCGATCGTTCGACGCGGCGGCGGCCTCGATGGGCGTCTCGCCGTGGTCGGGAAGCTCGTCGCCCAGGTCGAGCGCGGTGGTGCGCATCGAATGCGCGGGCGAGCGCAGGCGGTCGATGCAGCGATTGCGCGCGATCATGCCCATCCACGCCATCGCACTCGCGCGATCCGGATCGAACTGCTCGGCCTTGTGCCAGATGGTGGTGAACACCTCCTGCAGCACGTCCTCGGCCTCCGCGCGGTCGGGCATGAGGCGCAGGCAGATCGCGAACAGACGCGGGGAAGCGGCGCGGTACAGGCGCTCGAAGGCCTGGCGATCGCCCTGCGCGACGTCGAGCAGGAGTCCGGCGTTGGCGTCGGTGTCGCCGATGGCGGGCGCGGTGGTGAGCATGAAGGCCCCGGGGAAGCTGTGGCTGGCGATGGCGGTCACTGCATTCCCCCGACGGATGTCGAAGGCCGCACGGTTATGCCACTCGCCGCCGGCCGTCGCAAGCACGCCACGTCGGCGTGCATGGAACGTTACGTCCGCCCGGCGGCGACGGATGCAGTCCGTCGTCAGGGACGCGAACGACGTTCCCGAAGCGAGCGGACGATGCCGTAGCCGCTGACGCCGACCCAGGCGAGCTCGAGCAGGAAGACCGACAGGTTGAACGTGCCCAGCAGCGAGACCAGCACGCCAGCCGCGCCGAACAGATTGAGGAGCTGGTAGACGAGCCCGGTGCCCGACAGGCGCCGCGACTGCAGCAGGAAGAAGGCCACCAGGATGGCCACGGTGCCGCCGAGGCCGACGATGTCGTACCAGTGCAGCGCCACGATCGCGTCGTCCTGCATCAGCGCGCGCTCCGCTGCCGCACGGCTTCGAACAGAGCCACGCCTGCGGTCACCGAGACGTTGAGGCTCTCGACCGCGGCCTGCGCCGCGCCCGGCATCGGGATGGAGACGAGGCCGTCGCAGGTCTCGCGCGTCAGCCGGCGCAAGCCATCGGCCTCGCCACCGAGCACCAGCCCGACGTTGCCGCGCAGGTCCAGGTCGTAGAACGGCGTCGTCGACTCCCCCGCGAGGCCGTACAGCCACACGCCGAGCTGCTGGAGATCCTTCATCGCTCGCGCGAGGTTGGTGACCGGCACGATCGGCACCGCGTCAGCGGCGCCGGCGGAGGTCTTGCGCACGGTCGCGTTGACCTGCACCGACTTGTCCTTCGGAATCACCACCGCGGTGACGCCCGCGGCAGCGGCGCTGCGCAGGCAGGCGCCCAGGTTGTGCGGGTCCTGCACGCCGTCGAGGATGAGCACGAGGGCACGTCCTTCGGCGGCTTCGACGAGTTCGGACAGCTCGTCCTCACTCCACGTGCGCGCGGCCACGTAGCGCGCGATGGCGCCCTGGTGGCGCACGCCGCCCGAGGCGCCGTCGAGCGCCTGCTGCGCGACGCGACGCACGTCGATGCCCAGGCGCCGGGCCTGTGTCTCGATCTCCTGGATGCGCGGATTCTTGGAGCTGGCCTCCAGCAGCACTTCGCGCACGTGCTCGGCGTCGTTCTGGAGCGCGGCCGACACCGCGTTGATGCCGGCGATCCACTGGTTCTGTCTGCTCATGCGCCTATTGTGCCGCGCCGCGGTAGAACACGCTCGCGTCCGCCCTCGGCGCCTCGCAACGCGGGCGGGTACCCGCGTTGCCGGTGTGCATTCCCGCGACGTCGTCCCATTCGCGGCAAGTCCGGCACCACTTCCACACCGGGCCGGTCGCGTGCCTTACAGGTCGGGCCACCGCGCGGAAGCCAAAACCGGGAGGCGGCCCGACCGCCCCTCCGGGCGGCCGCCGTCGTCAATACGGCTGCTTCTTCCGCTTCGCCGGTTGTCCGCGAGGCGGCAACGCCTTGGCCCCGTCCTCCTCGACGAGCCGGAAGTCGATGCGCCGGTCCTCCACGCTCGCCTTGAGCACGACGATGCTCACGCGGTCGCCGAGCCGGTATTCCTTGCCGCGACGGTCGCCGGTGAGCGTCTTGCGGATCGGATCGAAGTGGTAGAAGTCGTTCGGCAGCTGGGTGACGTGCACCAGGCCGTTGACCTTCGACTCGTCGAGTTCGATGAACAGGCCGAAGCTGGTGACGCCGCTGATCGTGCCATCGAACTCCCCGCCGACGTGCTGCTCCATCCACGCCGCACGGTAGCGCTCGTCGACTTCGCGCTGCGCCTCGTCGGCGCGACGCGATTTCTCGGAGCATTCGAGCGACAGCTGCGCCATGGCGCTCGGCGAGTACTTGAACTTCTCCGGACGTGCACCGCTCAGCGCGTGCTTGATCGCGCGATGCACCAGCAGGTCGGGATAGCGGCGGATCGGGGACGTGAAGTGCGCGTACGCCTCCAGTGCCAGGCCGAAGTGGCCGACGTTGCCCGGCGAGTACACCGCGAGCGACTGGCTGCGCAGCAGCACCGATTCCAGCAGCGCCGCCTCGGGCCGGTCGCGAATCTTCTTGAGCAGCTGGGTGAAGTCCTTCGGCTCGACCTTCGACCACGCCGGCATGCGCAGGCCGAACTCCTTGAGGAACTCGAGCAGGTCCTCGTATTTCTGCTGCGGCGGACGCTCGTGGATCCGGTACGGCGCCGGCACGTCGGCCGCGAGCAGGAACTTCGCGGCCTCGACGTTGGCCGCGATCATGCATTCCTCGATCAGCTTGTGCGCATCGTTGCGCTGGATCATGCCGGCCTGCACGACCTCGCCCTGCGGCCCGAGCACGAAGCGCACTTCGCCCGATTCGAACTCGATCGCGCCACGCTTCTCGCGCGCACGCACCAGCACCTGGAACAGCTGGTGCAGGTTCTGGATGTTCGGCATGAGCGAACCGATGTAGTCACGCGCCTCGCGCTGCGCGTCTTCCGGCACGTCGCCGCCGATCGCGTTCCAGACCTGCGTATAGGTCAGGCGCGCATGCGAATGCATGACCGCCTCGTAGAACTTCGATTCGGTGACCTGCCCCTTGCGGTCGACCTGCATGTCGCAGACGAAGCACAGGCGATCGACCTTCGGCTTCAGCGAACAGATGCCGTTGGACAGCGTCTCCGGCAGCATCGGCACGACGAAGCCGGGGAAATAGACCGACGTGGCGCGCTTCTGCGCCTCGTCGTCGAGCGCGGTGCCGGGCACCACGTAGCTCGAGACGTCGGCGATGGCGACGATCAGGCGGAAGCCGTCGCGGTTGGGCTCGGCATAGACGGCGTCGTCGAAATCCTTCGCGTCCTCGCCGTCGATGGTGACGAGCGGGACCTTGCGCAGGTCCACGCGGCCCATCGCGGTTTCGGCGTCGACGTCGATCGGAATCGCCGCGGCCTGCTCGAGAACCGCCTGCGGGAATTCGTGCGGGATGTCGTGGCCGTGGATCGCGGCCTGCACGGCGAGCGACGCGGTGAGGCGATCGCCCAGCACGGTGAGGATGCGACCGACCGGCAGGTGCTTGCCGTCCGGCATCTCGGTGATCTCGCAGACCACCAGCTGGCCGGTGGCGGCGTCGCCGCGCGCGTCCGGCGGAATCAGGATGTCCTGCTGGATGCGGCGGTCGTCCGGAATCACGAAGCCGACGCCGGCGCGCGTCTCGTAGCGGCCGATCAGGCGCGTGAGGCGGCGCTCCAGGATCTCGACGATCGCGCCCTCGCGGCGGCCGCGGCGGTCCATGCCGGTGACGCTGGCCAGCACGCGGTCACCATGCATCACCTTGCGCATCTCCGCGGGCGGCAGGAACAGGTCGTCGCCATTGCCCGGGTCGGGCTTGAGGAAACCGTAGCCGTCGGGATTGGCGACGACGACGCCGGGCAGCAGGTCGACCGTGCCGGCCGGCAGGTAGGCGCCCTTGCGGTTCTGCAGCAATTGTCCGTCGCGCAGCATCGCGCGCAGACGGAAGCCAAGCGCTTCGCGGCGCTCGTCGTCCTGGATGCCCAACCGGTCGGCGAGCACGTCCATGGACAGCGGGCCGTCGGCCGCGACGATCAGCTGCAGGATCATCTCGCGGCTGCCGATGGGGTTCTCGTACCGGGCCGCCTCGCGATGCGCATGCGGATCCGAAGACGGTGCCGGGCCTCGTCCGCGCCGGGCGGTGGGCGGCGGTTCGGGCATCCAGCCGGGACGCTGCGGGCCGCGCGCCTTGCCGCCGGCGTTCGTTGCCGGCTTGCCGGTGGTGGGTTTCGGACCGCGCTTGCCCGGGGTTCCGGCGCCGCTGGATCCGGCGCCGCCTGCAGCCTTGCCGCCGCGTGTCGTGCTATTTCTCTTCATGAACGGATCGTCTCACACGTTCATGAAGGCGACGTGGTTCATCGCCCGAGTCGCGCGAGCCTCCATATCGCCCACCCGCCCGACGCGATCACTACCGCCGCGATAACTCCGCCTGCGATCAGAAAGCCGTTCGGACCCGATGTGTGCCACGGCATTTCGAAATTCATCCCGAACACCCCGGCGACGGTGGCGGCGAGGCCCATCGCCACCGTCACGACGGTAAGCGTGAACACCACTTCGTTGGTGCTCTCCGCGGCGCGCGACGTATAGAGATCGAAGCTGCCGTTGACGAGCTCTCGTGCCGCCTCGACCGATGCCATCACCTGCGTGTATCGCCCGCTGAGGATCCGGCAATGGCGCTCGGCCGACTCCGATTGGCGCGGATCGAAGTCCGGGCGCCCCAGCGCATCGAACAGGTCGCGCTGCGAGGCGAGGTAGCGACGCAGGCGCGATGCGAGGTGGCGCAGGTTCTGCAGCTGCGCCAGGTAGGCCGGCCGCGGGCGGCGCAGGATGAGCAGCTCGAGCTTGTCGAGCGCGGTTTCGAACTCGTCGCGCGCATCGAGGTAGTCCGTGAGCATCCGGTCGAGCAGGCCCGCCGCGAAACTCGTCGCCTCGAGGCGTCCGACCCGCAGGTGGTCGGCCTCGTTGTCGAGGACGCCGGCGATGAAGTCGACATGGCCGCGATGCACGGTGATCACCACGTTCGGCCCGATGCCGACCGCGATCGGGATGTCGGCCGGCTTCTGGCCGTCGTGCCAGTTCAGTGCCCGCACATGCAGGTACTTCCAGTCACCGGCGACGACGAGCCCGAGCGCGCCACCGCCGTCCGGGTCGAGGAGGTCGGGATCCGCGCCCAGTGCGCGCGCGTCGTCCGGCGCACCGTCGGGGACGACCGCGTTGACCCACAACAGGCGGTGGTCGGCGATATCCGCGTAGGCCTGCAGCGACGAGGCATCGACCTCGCGGCTGACCTGGTCGCTTTCGAACAGCAGCGCACGCAGCTCCGGCGCGACGGGCGCGGACTCGGGGGTGGTTTTCGTCTCGGCGGGGCGTGCGGGCATGGCGGCAATCCTCCGGAAGCGGCTGCAGCTTCACGGCCGCCATGAGTAGGCCTTGTTAAAACGCCCCCGAACGGCGCCCCGGCGCCCACCCGACCCCAGCGAGGACCGCCATGCAGACGCCCGAAACCCCGTCCCCGACGTCCGAGAAAGACCTCGACAAGGCGCTCAAGGCCACGTTCCCCGCGAGCGACCCGGTCTCCGCGACGTCCCAGTTCACGGCGACGCCGACCAGCGACCACGTCGGCGCGACCGAGCGCAGCGGCGACCACCCGGGCGCCGTCGCCGTGTATCGGATCGTGGGCGACGACCAGAAGGACAAGCCGTTCGGTGCCGGCCCGAGCCCGGCCAGCCGCTGGACGTCCGAGGGCACCCCGGCCGTGTACGCGGCAACGTCGCCGGCCGCGGCGATGCTCGAATTCCTCGTGCATTGCGACGGCGCGCCGCCGGAGACCGCCTTCCTCGCGCGCGCCTACCTGCCACGCGACCGGATGACCGTGGTGCAGGCGTATCCGTCGGGCTGGAACGAGCAGCCCTACCGCGCCGACGTGCAGCAGGTGGGCGACGCCTGGTCGAGTTCGCACCAGTCGCTCGCCGCGCAGGTGCCGAGTGCGCTGGCCGACGAGACGCACAACGTCATCCTCAATCCCGAGCACGTTGATGCCCCGCTGGTGCAAGGCGTGCACGTGACCCCCATCCGCATCGACGCGCGACTGCGGCGACTCGCGGGCGGCTGAAGCCGGCCGGGACGGATGCGAAAAACCCGCGGACTCCGCGGGTTTTTCGTTCCTGTCGTCAGTGGCTGCGCGGTCGGTCGCCGCGATCGCCCTGGCCGGGGCCGGCGTCGTTCTTGGCCTGGCGCTGGCGATCCTGCGACAGGGAGCGCCCGACGTCGTCGGACTCCTTGAAGCGGCCTTTCTCGTCGCGACGCACGAAGCGCTTGTCGCCGGGCGTGGGCTCGATCAGTTCTCGCTTGCTCATGGAAGCTCCGTCTCCGGGGTTCGGGAGGTGCTTCGAACGTCGCGCAGGCGCGGTGAAGGACGGGAAAAGGACGCCCGCGCGCCGAGGGTGCGTTCCCGGTCCGTTCACCCCGCGGGGACGAAATCGACGCGCACAAAAAAACCCGCCACGGGGGCGGGTTCTTCGTCATCGGAGCGAGCGGTGCGTCGTTCCGAAAATATGGTGCCCGGGAGAGGACTCGAACCTCCACGGTTTTACCCGCTAGTACCTGAAACTAGTGCGTCTACCAATTCCGCCACCCGGGCCTGGCCGGCGATGACTCACCGGCGAGGGCGCGTATGTTCGCCGCGGGTGCAGACGATGTCAACGGGCAGCGAGCGGATCGGTCACGCGCGCACGGGGTCGCGGCCGCTGAGACCCCCGGGCCGGATGCTGGGCCGGTCCAGCGCGCACGTAGAATCCGATGCCTAGTCGCACCCCCGCGGGCCGAGCCCGCACCCTCGCGAGCGCCGCTCGCGTCGCCTCCAAGAAGTCCATGACCGACTCGCCCCGCTCCACCTTCCACGGCTTCGAGCAGATTCCGCTGCGCGAATACGCCGAGCGCGCCTACCTCGACTACTCGATGTACGTGGTGCTCGACCGCGCCCTGCCCTTCATCGGCGACGGCCTCAAACCCGTCCAGCGACGCATCGTCTACGCGATGAGCGAGCTCGGCCTGAACGCCGGCGCCAAACCGAAGAAGTCCGCGCGCACCGTCGGCGACGTCATCGGCAAGTTCCATCCGCACGGCGACTCCGCCTGCTACGAGGCCCTCGTGCTGATGGCGCAGCCGTTCTCGTATCGCTATCCGCTGATCGAGGGCCAGGGCAACTTCGGCTCGCCGGACGACCCGAAGTCGTTCGCGGCGATGCGCTATACCGAATCGAAGCTGACGCCGATCGCCGAAGTACTACTCGGCGAACTCGCGCACGGCACCGTCGACTGGGACCCGAACTTCGACGGCACGCTCGAGGAGCCGAGCTGGCTTCCCGCGCGCCTGCCGCACCTGCTGCTCAACGGCACCACCGGCATCGCGGTCGGCATGGCGACCGACGTGCCGCCGCACAACCTGCGCGAAGTCGTCAGCGCCTGCGTTCGCCTGCTGGACGACCCCGATGCGACCGTCCGCGACCTCTGCGAGCACGTGCAGGGTCCCGACTATCCGACCACCGCGGAGATCATCACGCCGCGCGCCGACCTGCTGCAGATGTACGAGACCGGCTGCGGCAGCGTGCGCGCGCGCGGCACGTGGCAGAAGGACGGGCCGAACATCGTCATCACCGCGCTGCCCTACCAGGTGTCGCCGAGCAAGGTGATCGAGCAGATCGCGCAGCAGATGCGCGCGAAGAAGCTGCCGTGGCTGGAGGACATCCGCGACGAGTCGGACCACAGCAACCCGACCCGCATCGTGCTGGTGACGCGGAGCAACCGCGTCGACGTCGACCCGCTGATGGGGCACCTGTTCGCGACCACGGACCTCGAGCGTACGTATCGCGTCAACTTCAACATCATCGGCCTCGACGGCAAGCCGCAGGTCAAGAACCTCCGTGCACTGCTCGCCGAATGGCTGCAGTTCCGGAGCGATACGGTCACGCGCCGCCTGAGCCATCGCCTCGAGCGCGTCGAGCGTCGCCTGCATCTGCTCGAAGGCCTGCTGGTGGCGTTCCTCAACCTCGACGAGGTGATCCGCATCATCCGCAGCGAGGACGAGCCCAAGCCGGTGCTGATGGCGCGGTTCGGGCTCACCGACGACCAGGCGGACTACATCCTCGAGACGCGCCTGCGCCAGCTCGCGCGCCTCGAGGAGATGAAGATCCGTGGCGAACAGGCCGACCTCGCCGCCGAGCGCGAGCGCATCCAGTCGATCCTCGGCAGCCGCGCGAAGCTGCGCAAGCTCATCAAGGACGAGCTCGTCGCCGATGCGAAGAAGTTCGGCGACGAGCGCCGCTCGCCGCTGGTCTCGCGCGGCGCGGCGCAGGCGATTTCCGAGAGCGAGCTCGTCGCCAGCGAGCCGATGACGGTGGTCGTCAGCCAGAAGGGCTGGGTGCGTGCGGCGAAGGGCCACGAGATCGACGCGGCCGGCCTGTCCTACCGCGAGGGCGACGAGCTGCTGGCGGCCGTGCGCACGCGCAGCACCGCGCAGGTCGCCTTCCTCGACTCGACGGGGCGCAGCTACTCGGCCGTGGTGCATTCGCTGCCCAGTGCGCGCGGCAACGGCGAGCCGCTGACGGGTCGATTCGCGCCGCCGTCGGGCGCGTCGTTCCAGGCGGTGGCGAGCGGCGAGGCCGAGCAGGCGTTCCTGCTGTCGACCAGCCACGGCTATGGCTTCGTCACGAAGTTCGAGAATCTCGTGAGCCGGAACAAGGCGGGCAAGGCGATGGTCTCGCTCACGCCGAACGCCGAGGTGCTGCAGCCCGCGCCCGCGCAGACGACCAAGGGCCATCGCGTTGTCGCCGCGACCAGCGCAGGCCACGTGCTCGCGTTCCCGATCGGCCAGCTGCCGGAGATGGACCGCGGCAAGGGCAACAAGATCATCGACATCCCGAAGTCCAAGCTCGGCACCGAACGCGTGGTCGACGTGGTGGTGGTCGGGCCGGAGGAATCGCTCGTCGTGCTCTCCGGCACGCGGTCGATGACGGTGACGTACAAGGACCTCGAGGCCTACATGGGCCAACGCGGCGCGCGGGGCGGGCTGCTGCCGCGCGGGTGGCAGAAGGTCGAGGGGCTGGTGGTCGAATAGGTTCGGCCGGTCGTCCTCCTCCGAAGGCGCGGCGCGCTCGCGGCCTCCGAACCGAAGCCCGGCCATGCGCCGGGCTTCGCGTTTGCGGCGATGATCGGCGCGAAGCCGCAGCCCCGCCGCGGCGAAACCGGAGGCCGCATGGATCCCTCGTTCTGGCTGTCGCGCTGGCAGGAGGGCCGCATCGGCTTCCACCAGGCTCGCCCGACCCCGCTGCTCGTCGAGCATTGGTCCGCACTCGCCGTCGCGCCGGGCAGTCGCGTGTTCGTGCCGCTGTGCGGCAAGTCGCTCGACATGGCCTGGCTCGCCTCGCAGGGCTTGCGCGTGCTGGGCGTCGAGCTGTCGCAGGCGGCGGTCGAAGCCTTCTTCGACGAGCATGGCCTCGCGCCCGCCGTGCATGAGAGCCCCTACGGCCGCCATTACGTGGCAGGCGACGTCGAGATCGTCTGCGGCGACGCCTTCGGGCTCGACGCATCGGTGCTCCGCGATTGCGATGCCGTGTTCGACCGCGCGGCGCTGATCGCGCTGCCCGCGGCGATGCGGCGTCGCTACGTAAGTGAGCTGTATGCGCGACTGCCCGGCGGTTGCCGAGGCCTGCTGGTCACCTTGGACTATCCCGCACACGAGAAAGCCGGCCCGCCCTTCCCCGTGCCGGACGACGAGGTGCACACGCTGTTCGACCCGCTATGGGAAGTGACGCTGCGTTCGCGGCTCGACATCCTCGAGCGCGAGCCGTCGTTCCGCGCCGAGGGCGTCACGGCCCTGGCCACCGCCGCCTACGCGCTGCGTCGTCGCTGAGCACGCGCGGCCTTACAGTGCCGGCATCCACCCGGGAACACTCTATGCGCGCCGTGCGTCGCTGGACCCTCCGAATCGCGCTCGCACTGGTCGCGATCGTCCTGCTCACCGTTTTGGCCGCGTGGCTGCTGATGCGCGGCAGCCTCGCGCGGCTCGACGGCAACACGAGCCTGCCCGGATTGGCGGCGCCCGCCACGGTCACGCGCGACGCGCTCGGCACGGTGACGATCGACGCCGCGAGCGAGGCCGACGCACTGCGCGCACTGGGCTTCGTGCATGCGCAGGAGCGCTACTTCGAGATGGACCTGATGCGGCGCGTGTCCGCGGGCGAGCTCGCCGCGCTCGTCGGTCCGGCGGCACTCGACGTCGATCGCCGGCATCGCGCCGATCGGCTGCGCGCGCGGGTGACGCGCGAGATGCGTGCGCTGCCCGGGCGCGACGTCCTTCGGTCCTACGTCGACGGCGTCAACGCCGGACGCGAGCAACTCGCCGTGCGTCCGTGGCCCTACCTGTTGCTTCGGCAGGCGCCGCGCCCGTGGCGGCTCGAGGACAGCCCGCTGGTCGGCTACGCGATGTACTACGACCTGCAGGATGCGAGTGGCGCACGCGAGCTGGAGATGGCGCGGGCGCTGCCGCTCCTGCCGCCGGCCCTGCGCGCGCTCGTGCAGCGCGACGGCAGCGCCTGGGATGCGCCGCTGCAGGGCGCGGCGCGCGGCGACGCCGTGCTGCCGGGTCCGGACGCGATCGACCTGCGTCACTGGGCCGCGCAGGCGAGCCGCCTGCCGCCGCGCGAGCCGCGACGCGAGGTCGGCAGCAACAACTTCGCCGTCTCCGGCGCGCTCACCCGGGACGGTCGCGCGATCCTCGCGGACGACATGCACCTCGGCCTGCGCGCGCCGAACATCTGGTTCCGGGCGCGGTTGCGCTATCCGGACGCGCGCGCGCCCGGCGGGCGCGTCGACGTCACCGGGTTCACCCTGCCCGGCCTGCCCGGCGTGATCGTCGGCAGCAACGGGCACGTGGCCTGGGGGTTCACCAACAGCTACGGCGACTGGGTCGACTGGATCGTCGTGCCGGGCTGCACGGCCCGCGCCTGCCCGCAGGGCCGCGTCGCCCGCGAACGCATCGACGTCGCCGGCGGTCGCGCCGCCACGCTCGATGTGGTCGAAACGCGATGGGGCCCGGTCGACCGCTACGACGGGCGCGGCAATG
>NZ_BAAGAB020000017.1:0-46432 GCF_047159895.1 Lysobacter xanthus | reverse complement strand
GTGGAGTATAGCCGCGCGAC
The DNA here is from genome assembly GCF_047159895.1 of Lysobacter xanthus. Classification (NCBI taxonomy): domain Bacteria; kingdom Pseudomonadati; phylum Pseudomonadota; class Gammaproteobacteria; order Lysobacterales; family Lysobacteraceae; genus Lysobacter; species Lysobacter xanthus. The sequence continues at coordinate 46,412 of NZ_BAAGAB020000017.1, read as the reverse complement.
GCGCTCGCTCAGGCGGCTTCGTCGGTCTTGAGCGCGCGGTCGCCGCGCGAATACCACTCGCCCTCGACGGGGGCGAACATCGAGCAGCACTGCATCTCCGCCTTGTAGATGTGCAGCGAGACGGCGACGCGGTCGTCGCTGGCGTTGCGGATGGTGTGGTACTCGTGCGGCGGGATCAGGCTGCCGGCGCTGCCCGGGCCCGCCTGGAGGCCACCGGCGGGGCGGAAGCGGAACCGCTCGCCGTCCTGCTCGAGCAGCTCGAACTGGGTGATCTCCAGCTCGCCGTCCCAGACGCCTTCCACGCACCACAGGCCCGAGTGGTCGTGCACCGGGGTGCCTTGGCCGGGCCCCCACGTCATCGCCACCACGCTGTAGCCGTGCACCGGGCTGCGGTAGAGCTCGCGGCGCGCGTAGTGGTCCTCGATCGGCTCGTAGACGCACGCCGGAAGCTGCACGCCGCGGTCGCGGATCATCTCGCAGAGCAGCAGGCGCACGGCGCGCGTGACCGCCTGCGGGTCCCCCGCGCAGACGGCCGCGTCGAGCGCGGCGATCATGCGGTCCTGGCCGGGGAAGGGGATGTCGGGGAGGGCGGCGGCGTTCATGCGGGGATTCTAGCCGGCCCGCCGTGCACGGGCTCGAGCGCGTCGAGGAAGCCGCGAACCGCCGGGCCGAAGCGCTCGAAGTCCACGAGGAACGCGTCATGGCCCTGCGGCGATTCCAGCGGCAGGAAGCGGGCGTCGATGCCCCCCTGCGCGAGACCCGCGGCGATCTCCTCCTGCTGCTGCAGCGGGAACAGGATGTCGGTCTGCACGCCGATCACCAGCGCCTTCTCCAGCGGGATCGATGCGAGCGCCGACAGGGTGTCCCGGTGGCTGTCGCCGCAGCGTTCGCCGCAGTAATCGCCGAGGTCGAACCAGTCCATCGCGCGACTCAGGTAGAGGTAGCAGTTGGGATCGAAACGCCGCACGAACCGGCGTGCGTGCGCCTCGAGGTAGCTCTCGACCTCGAATTCGAGCCCGAACGGATCGCCGTCCTGGCGATCGGAATCGAGCCGGACGCGTCCGAACCGGCCGTCCCATTCCAAGGCGGATCGGTAGGTGATGACGCCCAGCTTGCGCGCCATCCGCATGCCGGATTCGGGATACGTCTCGTCCGTGTAGCGGCCCAGGTCCCAGTTGGGATCGAGCCGGATCGCCTCGCGCTGCAGTGAGCGGATCGCGATCGAGAACGGCAGCGCGCGCGCGGCGCCGGAGATGTTGACGTGGTTGCGGGCGACGCCGGGATGCCGCAGCAGGAAGGCGAGCGCGACCATGCCGCCCATCGAATTGCCGATGATGCAGGCGAGGCATTCGATGCCGAGCGCGCGCACGACGTGCGCCGCGGCGTCGGCGCAGTCCTCGACCGAGAGCGGCGGAAACGCGAGGCGGTAGGGCTCGCCCGTCGCCGGATCGATCGACGCCGGTCCCGTCGAGCCTTTGCAGCTGCCGAGCGTGTTCACGCAGACGACGAACCAGCGATCGGTGTCGATCGGCTTGCCGGGGCCGAGCATCGCTTCCCACCAGCCCGCGGCCGGATTCCCCTCGTTGGACGCCGCGTGCGCATCGGGCGAGAGCCCGGTCACGATCAGGACGGCGTTCGACGCCTCGGCGTCGAGACGGCCCCAGGTCTCGTAGGCCATGCGCGCGCCGTGCAGCGCCCCGTCGCGCTTGGTGGCGAACGGGGAGGGCAGGTCGACGAAACGCGTTCCCGGCGGGATGAATTCGGACATCGAGCACTCCTTTCGACGTCGCACATTCTGCCTGCTGCCGCGCGGAGGCGACCCAACGGCCGCTTGAACCGTCGCTACACACCGGCGGGACCACAGTCGGGCCTCCTTCCCCGTGGAGCTGTGCCGTGGCCAACAACACCAACGATACGAACGACATGAATCGCGATCCGATCTCCGGCGCGCCGGGCTCGCATCCGGTCGGCACCGGCGTCGGTGGCGTCGGCGGCGCGGCCGTGGGTGCGGCGATCGGCAGCGCGTTCGGCCCGATCGGCACGTTGATCGGCGGCGCCATCGGCACGATCGCGGGCGCGAGCGTCGGCCATTCGACGGCCGAGCGCATCGACCCGACCGGCGAAACCGAGGCTTGGCGCAGCGAGGCGACGCGTCGCCCGTACTACGACTCGTCGATGGACTACGACCGCGACTACGCGCCGGCGTACCGCCTTGGCACCGAGGCGCGCAGCGAGAACCGCGACGAAGCCTGGGACAGCGCGGAAACGCGCCTGCGCACGAACTGGGAAAGCCAGAAGGGCGAATCGCGCCTCGCCTGGGACCAGGCGCGCGAGCCGGTGCGCGACGCGTGGACGCGCAGCGATCGCACGTACAAGACGTACGACGCGACCGACCGCCACTACCAGGAGCGCTTCAACCAGGCCGACTACTACAAGGCCGATTACAGCTTCGACGACTACAAGCCGGCGTACCGCTACGGCACGTACGCGCGCAGCCAGTCGCAGAACGGCCAGTGGGACGAGAGCACGGAGCGCGAACTGGAGCGCGGCTGGGATTCGGCGAAGGGCACCTCGCGCCTGGCGTGGACGGACGCGAAGGGCGCGGTGCGCGATGCCTGGCACGGCGTCGAGCGCATCGTCCCCGGCGACGCGGACCACGACGGCCGCTGAGTCGCGGAATCCGCGCACGACGGGTCGACCGCGTGGCCGGCCCGTTGTGCGCGCCCATCCGGCCGACTGTCGTCGGAGCGCGGCGAGGTGAGGGGCGTGCGCCATGGCCGTGGAAACGGCGCATGATCGGCGCCCCGTCGACGCGCCCGTAGGAACGCCATGCAGGCCCGCCATCGAAAATTCGCGACCTCGGCGGCGATCGCGGTCGTCTCGGTCGTGTTGCTCGCGGCCGGCGTCGCCGCGTTCGTTCGCGCCGGCCTGTACGACATCGGCGCCGACGATCCGCATTACCCGCTGACGTATTCCGCACTCGCGCAACTGCGCGATGCGTCGATCCGCCGTCGCGCCGCGCAGCTGGCGGTACCCGACGACCTCGCATCGCCCGCGCGCATCCGGCAGGGCGCCGGCAACTACGATGCGATGTGCACGGGCTGCCATCGGGCGCCGGGCATGGGACCGACCGAACTGTCCCAGGGGCTGTATCCCGCGCCGCCGGATCTGAGCCGGACCCCCGTCGAGACCGCGCGCGCGTTCTGGACGATCAAGCACGGGATCAAGGCGTCCGGCATGCCGGCCTGGGGCCGCAGCATGAGCGACGAATACATTTGGAACCTCGCCACCTTCGTGCAGCAGCTGCCCCGGATGGATGCGGCGGGCTATCGGACGATGGTCGCGCGCAGCGGCGGCCACGAGCACGGCGGCGGGGAGACGGACGGCATGCCCGGCACGGCGCACGAGCACCATCATGATGACGCCGGCAACGCGGCGGCATCCCCGGCGGCAGGCCACGAGCATCCGCCTGGAACGCCGCCGCACGTGGATCCACCGACCGCGCATGTCGACCCGCCGGGCGCAGCCGCGCATGATCACGCGGCGCCGCCGCGCCACTCCGACCCGTGAGGCCCCGATGATCCGATCCCTGCAATGCGCGCTCGCCCTCGCGCTTGCCGCACCCTTGCTCAGCGCCTGCGCGCGCCCGGCCGATGCGCCCGTCGCCGAGGCTCGGCAACCGCGTGCGACCGCACGGGCACCGGCCGTCGCGGCAGTCTCCGTCACGCCCGCCGAAGCCGCGTCGGTCCCCGCTGCGGATCCCGCACTGCCCAGCGTGCTCGTGCACAAGAGTGCCACCTGCGGTTGCTGCACCGGATGGGTCGAGCATCTGCGCAAGGCCGGCTTCGCCGTGACCGTCGACGAGCGCGAAGACCTCGAGCCGCTGAAGAAGCGCCTCGGCGTTCCGCTCGGCAAGGGCAGCTGCCACACGGCGGAAGTCGACGGGCTCGTCATCGAGGGCCACGTGCCCGCGGACGACATCAAGCGCCTGCTCGCGAACCGGGGCGACGCCCGCGGCCTCGTCCTGCCGGGGATGCCGATGGGTTCGCCGGGCATGGAAGTGCCCGGCGGCCGCGTGCAGCCCTACACGGTCGAGCGCATCGATGCGGACGGCGGCACGTCCGCGTTCGCCCAGCACGGCCCGTAACCCCCGCGTCGATTCGTCGACGCCGCAGAGCGACCCCCGAGGAGATGCACGCATGAAGCTCGCGATCACCGTCCTTGCCGCTGCATTGCTCGCCGCCTGCAGCGCCGCCGACACGGCGCGGCCCGATGCCACGTCGCCGGATTCAACGACGGTGGCGCCCACGTCCGTTGCCGCATCCGCACCCGAGGCCGCGCCCACACCCGCGACGAGCGCAGCCGGGGACGCGGCTTCGACGCAAGAAGACGCAGCGTCGGTCCATGCCACGAGCGCCGAGCATCCCGGCATGGTCGGCACCGCACAGGCCGGCTGGTACAGCGCGGGCCGCTTCCGTGCCTGCGGTGCCGGTGCTGCGCTGAAGGTCGACAAGGCCGCCGACATCGACCGCCGGATCGAGGCGGGCGGCATGAGCGCGACCGATCCCGTGTACGTGAAGCTCGAAGGCATGGCGATGGGCACCGACCAGTACATGGTCACGCGCGTCGTCCAGGTCGGCTCGCCGACGCCGGTGCGCGATTGCGCCATGTCCGGGACCACCACGCAGGGCGGCTGAGACCGGCGCGCTCGGTCGACCACCCGCGGCTCGAAGCGTTTCGCATCGACGGACGCGGTTTAGGCGAAGCCCGTCGCGAATGCGGTCAGAGGTGCCCCGAGCGGCTGATCGCGACCACCAGCCGCAGCGACAGCAGCGCGGCGGCGGCGAACGCGATGGCGGCGAGCACCGGCAGGTGGCCCAGCAGCCGTGGCCCCGAGGTGTGCAGCGTGAGCAGCGCGCCGGTGATGTACAGCCCGAGCGTCACGATCGCCAGCGCAAGGCGGTTGCCCGTGCGCGCGAGCGCCGCCTGGGTCGAATGCAGGCCGTGATGGTGGATGGCGATGGACGGGCGCCCATCGCCGAGCTGCGCCTGGCGCAGCCAGTCGGCGGCGAGCAGCGGCAGCTGGCGTGCACCGCGCGCGAGGCGGTGGGCGAGCGGGCGACCACCGGGTGACGCGGCGATCGCACGCGCGACCTCCGGCGCTTTCGACTTGAGCCGGCCGAGGAGATCGAGGCCGGGATCCAGCGCGCGCAACGTGTTCTCGACGAGGAACAGCGTGCGCAACAGCACCAGCAGGTGCGGCGGCAGCCGGAACTGCGCGCCGTGGCCGATGCGCGCCACGCGCCAGATCGCCTCGGCGATGGACCATTGCGCGAGCGGTCGGCTCGCCAGTTCGGCCAGGATCAGGTGGATCTCGCGCTGGTGCGCCCGGCGTTCGACGTGCACCGGGAAGAAGCCCAGCAGGATCGACGCATCGAGCACCGCTTCCGCATCGGACGTCGCGATCGCATCGACGAGCGCGGCGAGCGCCTGCCGCGCGGCCGGATCGAGCACGCCGATGGAGCCGAAGTCGTGGAAACACAGCCGGCCGTCGTCCAGCACGAACAGGTTTCCGGGGTGCGGGTCGGCGTGGAAGACGCCCGCGACGAAGAACTGGTGGAGGTAGGCGTCGAGCAGTGCGCCGGCGAGGCCGGGCGCCGCGGGCGTGCCGTAGGACGCCTCGATGCGCGTGCCGATGCTGCGTTCCTGCACGAGCACGTCGCGCGCCACCAGCGGTTCGATGACGTGCGGAAGCGAGACGCCCGGCAACGGATCGATGACCGCCGCCATACGACGCATGTTCTGCGCCTCGTGGCGCATGTCGATCTCGTCGTGCAGAAACACCGCCAGCTCATCCACCAGCGCCATCGGCTTCTGGCGATGCAGCGGCGGCCACAGCGACTGCGCGACGCGCACGGTCCGGCGCAGCAGGTGCAGGTCGTTGCGCACCCGCGCCTGGATGTCGGGACGCGTGATCTTGACGACCACCGCCCGGCCGTCGTGCAGGCGCGCGGCGTGGATCTGCGCGACGGACGCCGCGGCGAGCGGCGTGTCGTCGAACGCGGCGAACAGGGTGGCGACAGGGGCGCTGAATGCCGATTCGACCGCCGCCCGCGCGGCGGAGGCGGGGAATGGCGGTACGTCGCTGTGGAGGCGCGAAAGTTCGGCGCGCCAATCCGGCGGCAGCAGGTCCCAGCGCAGGCTCAGGCCCTGTCCCAGCTTCACGAACGTGGTGCCGAGCCGCACCAGCGCATCGCGCACGCGGCCGGGCAGGCGTTCCGGTGCGCGGCGCCGCCAGCGGAGGGCATCCACCGCGAGGCCGAGCGCCGCGGAGGCGATCTCGACGGCACGGCGCAGGCTGCCGCTCACGGCGCGTCGCCCTGAAGCCAGCCGGTCATGCCGCGGGCCTCCCACGGCGAGCGTGCATCGCACGCAGCCCTTCCGCGATTACCTGCGCGATCGGGATCGCATTGCTGGGATGGGGCAGGGTGTCGCAGCTGACGACGCGGGCCGGCGCGGCCGCCAGCAGTCGTTCGTAGGCGTCGCCGGCGAACACCGCGTGGATCGCGACGACCACCGGCGACGGCAGCGCGAGCGCGCGCAGGTGCGCGAGCGTCTCGAGCAACGTGTGGCCCGACGAGACGATGTCGTCGACCAGGACCGGCGTCCGCCCATGACACGCGGCGGCATCGGGCAGCGTCACCGCGACCTCGCGATCGCCGCGTCGTATCTTCTCCAGCACCTGGAACGGCAGCCCCGCGCGCGACGCGATGGCCGCGACCCACTGCGCGCTCTCGCCGTCCGGACCGATCAGCATCGCGTCAGGCACCTCGCGCGCGATCCATTGCGCCACGGCGTCGCTCGCCGACACCGCAACCGCCGGAATCGAATAGATCGCTTCCAGCCGCTCGATCCGGTGCAGGTGCGGGTCGACCGTCAGCACCGAATCGAACGCGGCTTCGACCAGGCGCGCGAACAGCGGCGCGCTGATCGCCTGTCCGGGCACGAAACGCCGGTCCTGCCGCATGTAGGCGAGGTAGGGCGCGACGAGTCGCACCGAGCGCGCGCCGAGCTCGCGCGCGGTGTGCGCGGCGAACCACAGCGGCAGCGCGAGACCGTCGGGGTCGCGCAGGCTGGCCAGTACGGACACGTCGCGGCCGCGAAGGTCGGCCGGCAGCGTCACAAGCGATTCGCCGTCGGGGAACCGGTGCAGGTCGATCGCGATGGCGTCGATGCCCAGCAGTTCGCCGAGCTGCTTTGCGAGCGCGACATCCGCCGGCATGTGGAGCAGCAGATCCCTCACGCCGCCTCCGGGTCGATTGCGAACACGTCGTGCGCCCGCGCGTAATCGAGCGCGTAGGCGAGCTCGCCGCGCGTCTGCGCGTGGACCGTCAGCAGCGGCTGTCCGGCACGCACGACGTCGCCGATACGCGTCGCACATTCGAGGCCGGCGACGGCCGAGGCCGGGGCGCCCGCGAGCTTGGCGATGCGCGCGAGGCAGCGGTTGTCGATCGAAACGACACGACCGGCGATGCCGCATTCCAGGCCTACCCGGTACCCGGCCGACTGGGGCTCGCGGAAACCACCCTGCGCCTCGCAGATCGCGTGGAACTTCGTCCAGGCGGCTCCGCTCTCGAGCGCGTGTCGGGCCAGGCGCGTGCCATCGCCGTCGGTGCCGGGCACGAGGTCGAGCAGCGCGCCGGCGAGCGCGAGGGCCCGGTCGCGAAGGTCGATCGGCGCGTCCGCTTCGGCGCGCAGCACCTTCAGCACGTCGCGTGCTTCGAGCGCCGGGCCGATGCCCACGCCGACCGGCTGCGTTCCATCGCTCGCGCGGACCGCGAGGTGCAGACCGAGCGCGTCCGCGGTCGCCGACAGCCGCGCGGACAGCGAGCGTGCGGCGGCGTCGCTGCGCACCTTGGCGGTCGCGCCCACCGGCATGTCGATGAGCACGTGCGTGGCGCCCGCCGCGGATTTCTTCGACAGCACGCTCGCGACGAGCTGGCCGTCGCTGTCGATGTCGAGCGGCCGCTCCACGCGGATCAGCACGTCGTCCGCGGGCGACAGGCGGACGTTGCCGCCCCAGACGACGCAGCCGCCTTCCTGTTCGACGACCCGGCGCATCGCGGGCAGGTCGAGCGCCACCGGGGCGAGCACTTCCATCGCGTCGGCGGTCCCGGCGGGCGAGGTGATCGCACGCGAGGACGTCTTCGGAATGCGATGCCCGAGTGCCGCGACGATCGCCACCACGATCGGCGTCGTGCGATTCCCCGGAAGCCCGCCGACGCAATGCTTGTCGAGTACGAGCCCGTCGCCCCAGTCCAGACGCTGGCCGACGGCGACCATCGCACGCGTGAGCGCCGTCGTCTCCTCGACGTCGAGCCGCTCGCCCGCGCAGGCGGTCACGAACGCCGCGAGCTCGAGGTCGGAGAGGCGGCTCGCGACCGCATCGCGCATCAGCGCATCGCACTGCGCCTGTCCGAGGCGCTCGCCGAAGACCTTCGCACGGAGCGCGTCGGCCGATTCGGCGGGTTCCGGATGGCGGAAGCTCGCGAGCGCGCCGGGCCGTGGATGGAGCGCGGTCCACGCCGCTTCCGACAGCGCGACCTCGTCGGTCGACAGCAGGTCGCCGACGACGACGTTGAGCGTGGCGATCAGCGTGCGGCCTTCGACTTCCATCTCCACGCGCGTCAGGGCGGCGAAGCCTTCCGCGCGGCAGACCTCGCAGTCGCGGTGCATGTAGACCACCGGCATCTGGTACGTGTCGATGCCGGCGCGCACCACGCGCAGCCGCGCCTCGGCGACGATGCTCATGCCGCGGCCTCGATCACGACCTCCTGCAGCTGCTCCGGCACGCGCGCCGGCCAACCCAGTTCGTGCTGGATGCGCGCGCGCAGCGTGTCGGCGGCCGCGGGCTCGCCGTGCGTGACGTAGACCCGCGACGGCGCCGTGGGTGCCGTGCGCAACCAGGCGAGCAGTTCGTCCGCATCGGCATGGCCCGAGAGCGCTTCGAGCTGCACGACTTCCGCGCGGATGGGCACGTCGCGGCCGAACATGCGCAGGTGCGTGGCGCCGCCGGCCAGCTGGGCGCCGCGCGTTCCGCCGGCCTGGAAACCGGCGAGCAGGATGGCGTTCTTCTCGTGGGGACCGAACGCCTCGAGGTGGTGCAGGACGCGGCCGCCGGTGGCCATGCCGCTCGCCGATACGATGATCATCGACCGTAGATGTCTGAAGTTGTGATTTTTTGATCTCAAGAAAATCAACGACTTGCAACCCTCTCACGCCTGACGTGCCTCATTCACACATCGCCTTCGTTGCGTAAATTTGCCAGCTTGCGACGCCGATTGCGCAAAGTTGCACTCGGCGACACGGCGCCCTGCCGGCAGCGGTCTGCTGCCGGCGCGGGCGGCGCGTCGCCTTACAGACATCTCTGGAAGCGGTTCCACACAACCGCGCACGGGGAACGCTCCACGTAAAAATCGACCAGACGCGTGTCTTTCGGAAGATCGAGCCGGGCCAGCAGCATGTCAAATGCCGCCGCTGCCTCGTCGAAAGTCGGGACTGTCCCAACCGAGAACGGGGTCGATCGCGGGTTCTCCCGCTGCTCGATCGGGACAGCGAAGTCGAGGCCTGCGCAGAAATCGGCGTCGTCGAACCCTTTGAAATCACGCACAAACAGCGTGGGCGAGAGCAGGGGATCCGCGTGCCGCGACGGTCTTGCGTGCGATCGCAGGCCGAAGTACTCGATGTTTCGCCTGACCTGTACGAATGCGCTTCGCAGTTCCACCTCCATATCAACACCCGTATCGGCAGCGCCGAGGAGCGGGTGTGTACACAGCGTGTCGACCGCCGTGTGGAGCGCGTCGAGCACCATCCCGAGATAGCGCTCGTGGCGCCGTGCCGCATACGGGTGGAGCCAGACCTGCTCGTGGGCGAAGCATACGAGAAGCTGCAGGTAATCGATTGAAGGCAAGGTGGCGAAGTAGTCGAGCTGGCGCTTTGCAAGCTGCCAGTAGCTGTCCCGGAAAACCTTTTCCCCGAACGTGGCCGTGTTCCAGGACAGCCTGCGCAAGCCGAGCCGGCCGAGCACCTTCTCCAGTGAATCCGCCGACGCGTTGATGTCGGGCGCACCATCGTCGAAGTAGAAGGCGATGTCCTCGAGCAGCCACTGGCGGCTGCCGGGCAGGTGCTCTTCGACGCGCTCTGCAAGCCGATAGCGATCGGCAATCGCCGAGCAGTAGTCGCCGGCAGGATTGGCCCCGCGAACGATTGGCCCCTCGAATGTTTCGGCGATGTCATTGGGGTCGGTCAGCGGCGGGGGCGAGACGCCCGCCTTGAACGGATTGCCGTCAGGCGGCTTCACCAGTTGTCGATTCGCCATCGATATATCGATGCCCGCGAAGTGCAGGGCGGCGAGGCCCCAAAGTCGCTTACGCGCGGCATGCCGCCGCTTCCTTTCCTGCGTCGCACCGACCATACGCTCGTCATCCCATGCATTGATTGGGAATCCATCCGGGACTTCCCCGCAGGCGTCATGTATCACTTCCCGCGAAAACCCCCGCAATCGCGGGTGTCGTGGAGTCGTGTGTGAACTAGGCGGACGGAAACGCAAACGGGCCACCCGGCCAGGGGTAGCCCGTTACATAGCGCTTGAGAAGCTGACAGCTTCAAGCGACACCTTAGGCGGAGCTTTTGGCCCCGTCAAGGGGGGTGTCGTGCCTGCGAGGGCACGTGCGTCATGCCGCCTCTACGGAGGCTGCAATGGGACGGAAAAAGAAAGAGTTGTCGCCCGCGCAGAAGGCGCGCGCGGCACTGATGGAAAAACACGGTGCACGCGGGCGGCGAAACGCCAACCTGTGGCTGGTCCAGTGCTGGCGCACGGGGGGTGACCTCGTGTTCAGCGGCGACGCGCGCGCGGAGCATTACTACGCTTGCGAGGGCGATGCGACCGTGGCGGACGCGAGCTACGTGGTCGAGCCGCAGCTGATCGCCGTCGAGGGCCGGTCCTTCGAGATCGTGTTCGATGCGCGGGTGGTCTATCGCGATGGGCGGATCGAGTTCCGCCGCGTCGGCAGCAAGGCGCCGACGCCCGACGGGGAGGACGAGGTCGCCTTCCGCGCGCATGTCGATGCGGCGGCGCGCCTGGGCGGGACCTATCAGGCGGTGCGCTTGCATGATCTCGACCTGCTGCGTCAGCGCACCGCCAACTGGCGTCGCATGCTGCGTTTCCTGCGCGCGACGAAGCACCATCCGCTCGGGATGGTGGAGTCCGATGTGCGGTTGCGGTTCGAGCAGCGCGGCTCGACCACGCTGGGTCGCCTCCTCGACACCCTGACCGTGCATGAGGAGCCGCTGGTTGTGGCCGCGGTGGCTCGCCTCCTCCTGAAACGGGTCCTCGCGTCCGACCTCGACAGGGCGCCGCTCTCGCGCGGCACGACGCTTAAGCTCGAGGTCTCGGCGTGAGCGCGGCCGTGGCGAAGACGGAACCACGGCAGAAGACGTCGCACGCGCGACCGCATCGTCCGCGTTTTACGCGGAAGACGTTGCCGCTCGAGCTCCGGCGCATCAACGCCTTGCCGACCGTGAACGTCGAGAGCCTCTCGAACGAAGACGTCACGCGCTTCGAGAAGCTCCGCGTGGGCGTCGAGCTCTATCTGGGCGGGGGCCGGATCGGCCAGAAGCTGCGTGACCTTGGACTCACGTTCCAGGAAGTCCAGCGCGCCGCCAATCGTGCAGTGTCCCTGCATCCCGACGGCCGGCTTTTCGGCTTCCGGGCCCTCATCCCGCACATGCGTACGCGCGCCTACAGGCGGACCAAGGCGATCGGGATGCGCGAGCCGGGCGCCAAGGGCGGGTACTCGGGCGCGTTGAGCACGTTGCTGAACAAGCCCAACGGCATCGAGGACGCACTCGCTACCTACCTGGTCGACAACATGCGCGAAGGCGGTGCCAAGGAGGCACCTCCTCGGCACAAGGAGATCCTCGAGTACTTCCACGAGTTGTGCCGAAAGGCGGGGGTCCGGGACGACCAGTGGCCGTTCAATACCGACGGCCTGGGCAAGTCGGCGCTCTACCGCTACGTCATCCGATTCTTCCAGGACAATTACGACGCGATCGTCGAGGCGCGCTACGGGCTCGGCGCGCAGGCCAAGTCACGCACGGGTACCGGGCATCGGGGGCGGTTGCTTGCAACGGCTCCCTACGATGTCGTCGAGGTTGACGAGCATCGTGGCCACTTCATCGGCGCGATGCGCATCCGAACCAACAGCGGTTGGCGCTGGGTGGCCATCCGGCGGGTGATCCTCATTACGGTGACGGATCGCCGATCCGGGGCGGTCCTCGGCTACCACGCCGTGTTCAAGCGCGAAGCCGATTCCGACGACCTCTTGGCCGCGCTCCACGATGCATTGCGCAAGTGGCAGCCGCGCGAGTTCCACCTGCCGGGTCAGTCCTACGACGAAGGGGCCGGGTTTCCGAGCGGCCGCCTCGACGGCCTCGCAGGCTGCGGCTGGGGCGTGCTGCTGTTCGACAACGCGCTCATCCACCTGGCCAAGGACGTAATCGACCGCGTCCGCAACCTGGTTGGATGCGACATCAGCTACGGGCCGGTGCGCCGCTTCGAACGACGCGCCGTAGGCGAGCTGGTGTTCAAGCGCCTGAGCGAGCAGGGGTTCGAGCGGGTAGAGAGTACGACGGGCTCCAAAGCGGGGGACGTGCGCCGCCAGGACGCCGAGCGCAAGGCAGTCAAGGGACGACTGTCGATGTACGCGATGCTGGACCTGATCGAGCTGACGATCGCCCATTACAACCACGTGGTCACCAAGCGCTGCGACGGGATCAGCGCGCTCGATTACTTCGAGTACTGGGCGACCGACCCGGATTTCGACGCCATCCTGCCGCGCCTTCCGGAACGTCCGAGCCATGTGCCCGCGCTCAACATTGCGGTCGTCCGCGTGCGCATCAGCGGTGATCCCAAGAAGGGCCGCGCGCCGAGCGTGTCCTTCGAAGAGGCGAAGTACACGTCCCCCCATCTGTCGCGTGCCTGGCGGCGGGTCGGGGAATGGGTCGATGCCCACGTCGATCCGGACGACATCCGCACGATCCGGCTCTTCAGCCTCAAGGGCGACTGCCTGGGCGAGGTCACCGCGCTCGACTTCTGGGCCGAGGAGCCGCATTCGCGCGACATCCGCCGGATGGTGAATGCGCAGACGGCGGCGGGAAAACTGCCCAAGGCCAAGGGTCCGGGTTTCTTGCGTCGCTTTATGGTCGGTCTCGCCGAAGAAGCGGCCAACGAGGCCAAGCGCGGCGGCGTCAGCGATTCCGCCACGCGATTGGCCAACGAGGAGGCGAAGCGGTCCCGGCGCAAGCGCGAACCGGTTCCCGCGGTCGGCAACGACGACGTGTACACCCCGCCGCCTCCGCGGGCCGTTACGCGCGAGCCTGTTGCGACGGCCGCGCACGGCCGCAGGCCCGGGGAATCCGATCGCTACGTGGCGCCGCTGGTGCGGCCTACGCGAATCAAAGCCATCAACTGATCCCAAACCTTTCCAGGACTACCCATGACCGTTCTTGATACCTCGACCGTCACTGAAGCCCAGGCCGACTCTCCTAGCGAAACCGCGACCGAGGCGGCGCTCGCGCTGCAGATCGCCCGTGCCCTCGCCCTGCGAGAGCAGCACTGGTACAGCCATCCGCTGGTCCGCACGGACGCCAAGCTCCCCACCAACGCCAACCTCGACGTGCTCGGCATCGTCGAGCGGGCAGGGCGCAAGCAGCGCAAGCCTGTGTCCTTCTGGGCCCATCCGGTGACCGGCAAGTCATTCACGATCTTGCTGATCGAAGCGTTCCTCCGCGAGGCCTATCCCGGCTGCGGCATCTTCATCTACGAGGCCAAGGGCAAGACCGAGCGTCCTCGCTCGATTCGTGCCGATGAGGTCCGTGAGCGCGAGTTCTTCATCGACCTGCTGGCGGCGATGAGCTACGAGGGCCGCATCGAGTCGGCGGTGCCGCGTGCTCGGGAGCAGATCCAGAAAGCGTTGCTGGCGATGTCCCTGCCGGCGCGCCACCTGTTCTTCATTTTCGACGAAGCGCAGGAGATCAGCGCGGATGAGTACAAGTGGATGAAGACGATCCTCAATTGGCTCGCGCGCAACGGCGTGCAGCTCGGCATCTTTTCGTTCGGGCAGTACGAGCTGCTCGAGAAGCGCGACGAAATCGCAGCAAAGTTCCGCTCTGACATCCATGCGCGTTTCATCGGGAATGTCTACGAGCTCAAGGGTCTGCAGGATGCGGGCGAGTTCGCGGTCCCGCTGAAAGCCTGCGATGACCAGTCCGAGTACCCCGCCGGCAGTGGGTTGACCTACACCGCCTTCCTGTTTCCCCTTGCGCACGCTAACGGGTTCCGTTTCGAATCCCTCGCGACGCGCCTGTGGGATGCGTTCATGAAGGCCGCGCCGCTGCGCCGCGGGGAGTCGGGCATCGCCATGCAGTATTTCGCCGACGTCTTGAGCGAGCTGGTCGAAATCCTGCGTGACCGGGACTCGCCGGATATGGCGGTCACGGACGAGGACCTCATGCAGGCGATTTCCTACACCGACTACGTGCGGCGCGAGCCGGTCCGCGAGCGGGCGGAGACGCGCCAGTGAGGCGCTACCCGCCCGAGGCGGTTGCGGATGCACAGGCGCAAGTGCGCGCCTACATCCGCGAACGGGACAGGCCGCGGCCGATGTTCGACGCCATGCTTGTCCCTGAGGGCGCGATTTTGCCGTTCGAGTCGCCGTGGTCCGTCATCCACAAGCTGGCCTGGCTCAATGGATGTGGACCGAAGGCCCTGCTCGAGGGGTACTACACGGGCATGCTCCGGACCCCCTCGTCCGGCTGGCGCGCGCCGTGGGAGTGGCTCGGGGACCTGCGATGGCGCGACAGGGGCGGTGCGGAACCCCAACTCGACGGCGAACCGCTGATGGACGCCCTGAGGACGCGCGTGCGGACTGCACGGGACATGCTCAATCGTTTTTCCGAACTGCACTACTGTCGCTCGTGCGTGGATCTGGGTTGGCATTCGACGCTGCAGCAGTGGACGTTCGGCCGGACCTGCATCCTGCACGGTGAGGAGCTGCGCTGGGGGTGCCCGAGGTGTTCGGTCCGGATAGACACGACCCTCGCCGGTACATTTGGCGACGCGGCGTACGCCTGCGCCGCCTGTGAACCCGTGGCGCAGGAGGACTGGAACCCCTTCCCGAAGGCCGCGTTGCTGGAACCGTTTGCAGCGGTCGGCTCCGAGCTGCTGGCGTGGACGGGTTTGCTGGACAAGACGCGCGTGAAGTCGCCCGATGCCCACTACGGCCGCGTAGGGCCTGATTGGAAGGCGCGGTTCGACACCTTCAGCGAAGCTCGGACGGTCGCGTCCGTGAGGCCGCCACCGCCGCGGCTCGGCGCGGCGCTTGCGCTTGAGCCAATGCGCGGATTCACGGTTCTCACGTACTTCGTGCCCGAAGGACACGAGATCGTTTCCCATGTCAGCGTAGAGGCGAGCGATACGCGGCAGGCGCTTAAGGCCCAGGTTGTGCTTTCGGAAACTGTTGCCGCGATGGAGCGTGCGTTCGCTGCCGACCTGTCGGCGAATCATCCGTGCATCGCTGAGGCGGACACGGCCGTCGCCGGGCTGGAAGCGGAAAGCGACGTGCGCGCAGACCCGGCTTGCAGCTGTCCGGTGTCGTTGGCCTGGGCGCTATGGCGCCGCATCACCGGCGCGATGTGCGCGGACTGGAGTACCTCGCCGCGCATTCGTCCCACGCTCGCAGTCACGGAGGAGGTCCTCGACAAGACACTCCGGTCGCACTTCTTCGTGCTGCTCTCCGACATCGTCGCGCGTCGGCACCGCCCGGCACCGTCGGGGGAACTGCGTTTGCCTGTGGACACGCGCCCGCTCAAGGCCTTGATGACGACGTCATTCGGTTTGGAGCTGGACCCCGTGCCCGTGGTTCGCGGCGTCGTCGACTATTCCGAATGGGTCGGCGAGCTCGCGTGCATGCCGCTGTCGGAGCATTGGGAGCGGCCCGGTGCGCGCGTGTGGTCTGAGGGTTAAAACACAGATCATCCGCCACGGGCTGCGTCGGTGCGGATCGGACGATGTGCGGTGCCCTCCCGCGGGGCTGATGCCTAGTCCGCCTCCACTCGGCTCGCGACGTGGACAAGCGCCGGTTACCGACGGCGTCACTGGAGCGGAGTACACACGTCATCCGGGGAGCCCGTATCGAACCGACCGCCGAGCCCGGTGCAGTCGACGGCAAGGGTTAATTCCGCGCCGGACATAGGGCCCGGGCGTGCCGGCGCGGGGCCGCGGGGCGCCCGTGGCTGGCACAGGGCATCGAACGCGCGGCGTGCGATGCGATCGAGTACATCGTCCCGACCCATGCCGGTGGGCAGAATCGAGTGCAGGATTCGTCGCCACATCGCGGGCGAGAGACCGGGCACAGTGGACGTCGCGTAGTGGCAGATGGCCTGCTGCAGGTCGTCGTCTGCGCCGTGATGGCAGGCGACCGCGGCCGCATGCTGCCCGTTGACTGCTCGCCACAGCCGGCGCCAGATTGGCCCGGCCTCCGGGTGTGACATGCAGGTTCGCGCCGGTCCCCCGATCTCTCGCGCGTTTGGCCCGAACGCGCATTCGCATACGTATATCAGCGGCAGTGGGACACGTAGAACGCCCAAAGCCGCGCGGGTCCAGGCCGGGGTAGGCCCCAAGGGCACATTGCGCATCGCGGCCCAACGGGCGGAACGGTAATGGAAGACCTGTTCCAGCGTCAGGCGTGGCACGTTGGCCAACGCGGCCCGGTCGCCCTGATCAAGAGCACAGCCGCATTCGCGCCGCACGGCGGCGGAGGGCAGGGCAGGTAGACGCACTGTCCTGGCGTCGCTAGGAGGCTGATTGTCTTTCACGGCCGCCAGGCCCGGTGCGGCGGGAACCTATGAGTTGCCGATCGATGCCGCCGTCCCGGGATGCAAAGGGCTATCAGAATAACTTAGATGCCTGCAGGACTCCTGCAAAGGTTTTGGATCCGACGCGCGCCCGTTCTGGTACGCGCGTACCGCCATGCGCTGCCGGACAGGACCCGGCAGGCTTAGGACAACGCTCGCGACCCGGCTGTCGAAAGGGGATCGATCACAGCGCGGCGCCGCAGCCGCGATCGCGCGCAGGGTGCATTCATGATCGCAGCGCGGGCTGCGCATGCCTTCGTCGCCGAGACCTCGCCTCCGTTGAAGCCGACGTTTAGCCCCTCGAGAGGTGCATTAAGGCAGCGGAGGTGAGTGCTCGCCGACGGCTGACTCCGGACCTAAATTGGGAGTGCATGGTTCGCCCGTCGACGTCGCGGGCGCCGCGAAATCGGTGAACTCGCACAGTGCACCGGGCGTAGCAGGCGCACGGTCCCATAGCAAGGCACAGCGGGTTGATCGTCCGCCCGCTGGACGCGCCTCGGACTACCGGGCTATGGCGAAAGACGGTCCCCGAACAGGGCGTAGGGCGCCGTCTCGTGCGCGTTCACAGCGAAGCAATTTGATCGGCGACATGGTCCTTGCCCGTATAGCCGTCGACGAACGAATAACCGGTGTGAATTCCCCAGAGCGTGCGAAAGAGGCTCTTGAGATTATCCGAGTCGAGGTGCACCGCCTCGGCACGGACCGCCCAGCCGTAAAGGTCCTTCATCCGCTCGAAGGCGACGTCGCTGCGGGGCTCCAAGGCCGCGAGTGCGACCTGGCCGATAGCGGACATGGTCGACATCAGCGCAGCGGTCAGCCCGGACCGGTGCGAGTGAACATTCCGATCGGTGCTCGCAGCCCAGCAAGCCCGGTCCCGCTCAGCCGCCCGCTTCGGCGGCGGCGTTGAAGGGGTAGGGCGCCAGCAGCGCCATCTCGTTCGGGACGAGATGCCAGAACGCATCGCCCAGCGGGGTCAGCACCTGCACGAACAGGCGCGTGAGCGCGCTCTCGGGCGTGAGGTTGAAAGGGACGAACGTCGTCGCCCACTGGCCGGCCACGACCGGGCCGATGCGTTTGCGAAGCTCGGCGTACATCGCCTCCCGAATGCCGGCGGGGTCGGGTACACGCTGTTGCTGGGCGAGTGCCGCGCCGTGGCGCGTGGCCGCCCAGCAGCAGTAACGCCATTGCGCGGCCGAGAGCTCCAGTCCGCACTCGCGCTGGACGAACACGAGGTCCTGCGCCCAGGCCGGGTCGAACTGGTGGCGGGTGAGCTGGGTCTCGAAGAAGCGTTCGCCCTCGGCGATGGCGAGCTCGCGCCAGAGCCGCATGCGAAGGGCGATTGCGTACTCATCGCGAGGAACGGACTGCAGGAACTCGTGCAGCGCCAGAACAAGACCATCCTCGATATACGCGGTCCACAGGTAGCGCCACTGCAGGCCCTCGATGGGCGTGTCCCGGGCATGCGGGGCGATTTCCCAGCGTGGGTCCGGCCAGGGCACATCGATGAGGCCCATCTCCCGCAGCTCGGCCATGACCGCGAGGGTCATCCGCCGCGTCGGCGCGACTCGCAGGCGCCGGTTCGACGCATCGAGCAGGGCCGCCAGGTGCAGGGCTCCCGGGACGCCGAGGTCGTCGATGGTCGGTGGCGGCACGGAGGCCATCGCGATGGGCGTTCTCGGCTGCGCTACCTATCAGGATAACTTAGTATCGCCGACAAACGGACTTTCCCACCCTAAGGGCCGAACCTTGTGGGGTGGTCTGGTGGCGGGGAAGGCCCAGGAAGTCTCGATCTTCGGTATTCGCCTGCGCGAAGCGCGGGAGCGCTTGGGCATTAGCCAGATGGAGCTTGGTCGACGCGTGAGCATGGATCCGGACGTGGCGAGCCCTCGGGTCAACCAGTACGAGAACGGGGTGCACATCCCCCACCACACGACAGCCGCGCGCATGGCGCGCGAGCTCGGGGTGCCGCTCGCCTACCTCTATGCCGAGGATGACCAACTGGCCCGCTGGATCCTCGCATGGACGACCCTGACCGTGGCCGAGCGGCGGCGGATCCTGCAGGACCTCGAGGCCTGAGTCCCGGCTCCCCTGCACCCAGTTGCAGGCGGCGAAGCACCCTTGGTAGGCTCAACTCCGGCGTTACCGGCGCCGGCTGCTCACCTCGGCAAACCCTCGCGGGACGGTGCACTACGTCTACCCATGACTGATTCCCCTCTGTGGCGAATCTAGGCAGTGAGCACCTGGCTTTCGCCCACAGCGAGGAGTTAGCCATGCGTTTCATTCCTACGACGCCCGAGCGCGTCGAAACCCTGAAGAAGCAAGCCAAGCGCCTCCAAGGCACCGTGGGCGGCAAGCATGCCGACCGCTTGGATCGCGTTGCCCGCACTGCCGGGTATGAGCATTGGCACCACGTGACCCTTTGCCTTCGCGAAACCACGGGCGAGCACGCCGTGCGAGGGCTGCTCGCGGAAATCGAGAAGATCCTGGCGGCGGCCGCGTCCCACACCGGACGCCTGGTAGTGACAGGGCCTGAGGCCTGTGCGGAGCAACCGTTCGTTCTGTTTGCGACCGAGGACGGCGACGCGTGGATGCTCGATCCGGTCTACGACGGGGTCCTATGCCTGAGGTGGCGCGACGAGCGCCAATCCTTCCATGTCGTGGATGGAGCGAAGTCGCTTGAGATTCGCTGGAACGGAGCCTTTGAGCTCAACGGACCGTTTTTCACCGTACGCACCGACCATCCGGCGATCGGCAACCGCGGGATCGCGGGCTACCCGGTCGAGCAACTGCGAGAAGTGCTCGACCAGCTGCAATCCACGGATCGGCGCGCCGACACGATCTTCGGCCGCGCCACTGCGCTCGACCTCAGCGACGACGTCATCCGTGAGCTGGTGCGCACCGGTTGGGAGGAAGATCGCGTGCGCGACGCCGCGCGCCGTGGCGCGCAGTACTCGCCATCGCGCAACACGCTGCTGTTTCCCATGATGGGATCACTCTAATCCGGCAGCTGTCCGGCGCGGGCGGCTACGCCCGCAACCCGCATGACTGACTTCCCGTGTATGTCGGCGCAGGCAGCGTAGCCGCTCGATAGTCAGGTTACAAAGCCCCGGGGCGGCGTCCGCTTTCGACCCAAAGCGGACCTTCAACCAAAGGTGGTGCTTGGGCCCGATCATCGGTCCGTTGGCGCGTGGGACGCCGCATTGCCCTGCAGCGCATTCGAATCGGCCGCTCTCGACGGGAAATCTATCGCTGCGGCCAACGGCCCGGCCGCTGACCGAGCTCGGATCTACCTGTCGACCGACATACTGCCTTGACACGCCGCCTACAAATGCGAATCATTCGCATATTCGTGACTGTCGGTGGACCCATGACCCTTCGTTCTGCCCCGCTCCTGGGGCTGTTGCTGCTGCCCGCCCTCGCACATGCCGACGAGAACCTGCTCGGCTACGTGCGCGGCGCGGAGACCATCCCCAAAGGCGGCGCCGAGCTGTACCTCAAGGCGACCCAGCGCGCCGACAAGGGCATCGGCAGCTACCGCGCCACCGACTGGGAAGTCGAGTATGAGTACGGCGTAACGGACCGCTTCAACGTGAGCGCGGCGGTCGAGGCGATGTCGCTCGACACGCGCGGCATCGTGATCGACGGCTACCTGCCGGGCGACCGCGAGTTCGGCCTGACGTCCAGCGGGCTGGAGCTCGCCGCGAAGTACAACATCCTGCGGCCCGCG
The DNA here is from genome assembly GCF_047159895.1 of Lysobacter xanthus. Lineage (NCBI taxonomy): Bacteria > Pseudomonadati > Pseudomonadota > Gammaproteobacteria > Lysobacterales > Lysobacteraceae > Lysobacter > Lysobacter xanthus. Next base: position 25,711 of record NZ_BAAGAB020000017.1, on the reverse strand, counting down.
GCCGACGGGCTGGGCCTGTCGATCCGGGGCGCGCTCGAGCACAGCTGGATCGACAAGCACTCGGGCCGCGACAAGGGCACCACCAACATCGACGTCGACCTGCTGGCGCAGAAGTATTTCCTCGATGCGCAGCTGGTCTGGGTCGGCAACGTGGGCGTCGAAGGCACGTACGCCAAGCGCAAACCGATCGCCGACCTGCCCGAGGGCTTCGACTGGCCGACCGGCAACGAGATGGAAGTCGAGCTCAAGCTGGGCACGGGCCTGAGCTATCGCTTCGCGCCCAACTGGTACATCGGCGGCGAAGCGCTGTACGAGACCGAGTTCGAGACCGAGGTCGGGCAGGAGCGCTGGAGCGTGTTCGCCGGCCCGAGTCTGCACTACGGCAGCGAGCGCTGGTGGGCGACGCTGACCTACCTGCCGCAGATCCGCGGCGGCGGCGAGACCTATCCCGACCAGACCGACACCGACCTGCACCTCGTCGAGAAGACCAAGCACGAGGCGCGGCTGAAGGTCGGCTTCAATTTCTGAGGACACGTCGTGGCACGACGCTTCGAACTGCAATGGCTGCTGCCGGCGACCGCCGCGCTGGTCGCCGCGCCCGTCGCGGCGACTACCTACCTCAGCGTCGAGCAGGCGCAGCAGGCGTTGTGGCCGGGGCATGCGCTGCGCCCCGTCGCGGTGACGCTCACGCCCGAGCAGGCCAAGGCGGTGCAGAGGGCGAGCGGGCTGCGCGTGCGTGATCCCGCGCTGCGCGTCTGGCAGGCCGCGAACGGCGGCTGGTTCTACGTCGACCAGGTGCTCGGCAAGCACGAGATGATTACCTACGCGCTCGCCATCGACGCCGCAGGCGCGGTGTCGGGCCTGGAGATCCTCGACTACCGCGAGACGTATGGCGGACAGGTCCGCAATCCAAAGTGGCGCCAGCAGTTCGTCGGCAAGAAGGCGGGCGCGCCGCTCAAGCTGGACGTCGACATCGTGAACCTCTCCGGCGCCACGCTGTCGAGCGCGCACATCACCGAGGGCGTGCGCCGCCTGCTCGCCACGCACGCGCTGGTCGTCGCGCGCCGCTGACCCGATGGACGTGGCGCGTCGCGAGCGTGCGCGTCCGTGGCTCGGCACGACGGTCGTCGTGCGCGTGGCCGGGCCCGACGCCGTGCTGCAGCCGGCGATCGGTGCGGCGTTTTCCGCGATCGAGGCGGTGCACCGGTCAATGAGTTTCCACGAGGCGGCATCCGACCTCGCGCGGCTCAACCGCGATGCGTTCCACGCCACGCAACCCGTTCCGCGTCCGCTCGCGCGCGTACTGCGCGCGGCGCTCGCACTGGCGCGCGCCAGTGCAGGGCGATTCGATCCGACCGTCGCGGCGCGGCTCGTCGCGAGCGGTCACCTGCCGCGGCCCGACGGGCCGGAACCCGATCCTCACGCCGGTTGGCGCGACATCGATGTGGACGCCGTGGGGCGCGTGCGCTTTCGAAGGCCGTTGTGGATCGACCTCGGCGGCATCGCGAAGGGGTATGCGGTCGATCGCGCGGTGGACGCGGCGCGTCGCGCCGGTGCGACGGGCGGCGTCGTGAACGCGGGCGGCGACCTGCGCGTCTTCGGCGACATGCCCGAGACGTTCGCGGTACGCGATCCGCGCGATCCTGCCGCGTCGCTCGCCCTCGCCACCGTGCGCGACGCGGCCATTGCCACGAGCGGCGGTTACTTCAGCGCGCGGGGCGACGACACCGTGCTCGTCGACATGCCGCGCGGTGCGCGCGTCGCGCGCGTCGCGTCGGTCAGCGTCTGCGCGCCCCGGGCGATCTGGGCGGATGCGCTTACCAAGGTCGCCGCGGCCGACGAAGCGGCAGCGACGCCGTTGCTGCGACAATTGCACGCCCACGCCGCGCGCATCGACGCTGACGGCTCCGTCCGGACCTGGCCATGACGCGATCGCATGCCGCGCACCATCCCGAACGCCTGCGCCTGCCGCGATGGGTGCGCGGCTGGGTGTACGTCGGCGGTGGCGCCTGCGCGGCCAGCGGGGCAGGGTGGCTGCTGCTGCACACGTTCGTGCAGAAGGCGGGCGAGTTCGGTCCCGAGCCGCATCCGCTCGAGCACCCGGCGCTGGTCGCGCATGGCGTCACGGGCCTCATGATGCTGTGGGTGCTCGGCCTCGTCTGGTTGCCGCACGTGCGCCGCGGCTGGGCGCATCGCATCCAGCGCATCGTCGGCGGCACGATGGCCGCCGTGATGCTGTGGCTGGCACTCACAGCGGCCGGGCTCTACTACCTCGGCGACGAACGCCTGCGCGACGCGATTTCGATGGGGCACTGGTCGGTTGGCCTGTTCGGCATGCTGTGGCTGCCGATCCACATCTGGGCGGGACGTCGGCGGCTGAAGCGCTGAGGCATTACGCGGCGCGGCTATCCTGCGATTTCCGCCGCGCGCACCTGCGGTTCCGTTCGTCGCGGCAGACTATCTTCGCGCGACCCGATCTTGGCGCCGAGCTTGTCCAACCGATGCGGTTGAGCCCGCCGACTGGACTACGCGACGTCCGCATTTGGCCGAAAGCGGACGTCGGAACTGAGGGCCTCGTGCCACGATGCACGATCGTTAACAGCTCCGAATTCATTCAATGAGTTAGGCACTTTTATAGCGAATTATCCGGGGTTGGATAATTGCTCCGCGACCGTACGGTGGGATTGCTGGCGGCCGCTAACGACCCAAAGCGGACGATGAGCATCACGCAGGACGAGATCGGCGCCGTTTACGTGTTTTCGGGTCGAAGCCTCGGCCGCAACCATCCTGGCGCTCGGTCGAGCTACATGCGGCGACGAACGGCGTAACCTTTTCGCCACCGCCCACGAACTCCTGATTGCGAGGCCAGATCCGGCCCGCCCACCACCAGGAGATCCATCGTGTCCGACGCCCGCCCGCTTTCCGCCCTCGCGCTCGCCGCCGCCCTCGGCTCAGTGCTCGCCCTCGTCCCCCCTGCGCATGCTGCCGGCAAGCCGGCGACCGAGAAGTGTTTCGGCGTCGCCAAAGCCGGCAAGAACGACTGCGCTGCGGGACCCGGCACGACGTGCGCCGGCACCGCCAAGCGCGACGACGCGCCGAATGCGTGGAAGGCCGTTCCCGCCGGTACGTGCCTCAAGACCGCCTCGAAGACCTCGCCGACGGGCTACGGCCAGCTGCAGGCGTTCAAGCCCAAGCACGCCTGAAGTCGCTGGACCCTTTGGCCGCTGTGAACACCCGCCTCGCTTCGCCGGCGCTGCCCCCGGGCGCCGGCCTCGCCTTCAAGGCCGAGCACTTCGACGACTGGTGCCGGGCGCCGACCACGCCTGCATTCGCGGAGGTCCACGCCGAGAACTATCTCGTCAACGGCGGCATCCGGCTCGCGATGCTCGATCGCATCGCGGCATGTGTGCCGCTGTCGATCCATGGCGTCGGGCTGTCGATCGGCGGGGCGTCCATCGACGAACGCCACCTCGACCGCGTCTCGCGGCTGCTTGACCGCTATCCGCGTGCCGCGTTCTCCGAGCATCTTGCGTGGTCCTCGCACGGCGGCGTGTTCTTCAACGACCTGCTGCCGATCGCCTACGACGGCCCCACGCTGCGACGCGTCTGCGAGCACGTCGACCGTATGCAATCGCGCCTGCGGAGACGAATCGCGCTCGAGAACCCCAGCACCTACGTGGGGCTGGGGGCGAGCACGATGAGCGAGGCCGCGTTCCTGTCCGAGGTGATCGCCCGCACGGGCTGCGCGCTGTTGCTCGACGTCACCAATGTACACGTCAGCTGCCGCAATCACGGCTTCTGCATCGACGACTATCTTCGCGATATCCCGCTCGACGCGGTCGCCGAAGTGCACCTCGCGGGCTACACGGTCGATGCCGACGATCTTGCGGACATCGTGCTGATCGACACGCACGGTTCGGCCGTCGAGTACGCGGTGTGGGCGTCCTATGCCGACCTGCTCGGTCGGATCGGTGCGGTGCCGACTCTGATCGAATGGGACACGGACGTTCCCGCGTTCGATGTCCTGCAGAGCGAGCGTGCAAAGGCCCAGCGCCTGATCGACGCACACTCGCCCGCGGTAGCGGTGTCCGCATGACACCGGACGCGCTCGACCTCTGTGCGGCGGCCGTGCTGTCCGACCCCGTAGCGCCCGTCGGGGTGTTCGCGGCCACGGGTGTCAGCTCCACCCGACGCTGGTCCATCCATCGGAACACCGCGGCGTTCAGCCTTTGCGAAGCGCTCGCGGCGTCGTTCCCGGTCGCGCGTGCGCTGGTGGGCGATGCCTTCTTCGATTCGATGGCGCTCGACTTCATCCGCGTTCATCCGCCGCGCTCGCCGGTGCTCGTCGAGTACGGCGACGCATTCCCGGACTTCGTCGCCGTCCTGGCGTCCGAATCCGGCGTCCCCTACCTGCCCGACGTCATGCGCCTGGAGCGCCTTTGTACGCGTGCGGCGCATGCGGCCGATCCGGTGGCCGTCCCGCCCTCCACGTTTGCCGCGCTGGTCGCTGATCCGGAGCGCCTCGCCGCCACCGCCGTCCGCCTGCAGCCCGCATGCGGGTGGTTGCGCTCCGATCATCCTGTGGGCGCCCTGTGGCGTGCACATCTCACCGACGGGCCTGTCGACGCGGAAGAGCTCGCGACAATAGATCTCGACCGCGCCGAGGACGTGCTTGTCGTACGTGACGGTTTCGCGGTGCGCGTGATCACGCTGCCGGCGTGTGGGATTGACTGGCTCGATGCGCTGCAGGCCGGCATGCCGATCGGTGCGGCGCTGGTACTCGCCCGCAGCCGGCACCCCAACGTCGACGTGCACGCGCTCTTCTCGCTGCTCATCCAACACGGCCTCGTCGCCGAACTTCGTCACGCCTTGGAGACCTTCTGATGGACGCCCGAATCGCCCTTAGCACGCCGCTCGACGCGAAAGCCGGCGTCACGAAACCGTCGGTCGTCGCCCGTGTCGTCGGGTGGCTCAGCGATGACGTACTCGCGCTGCTCTCGCGTGGCGCCGTCGCATTGACCTTCTGGATCTCCGGGCAGACGAAGGTCGAAGGGTTCGTCGTCGACCCCATTAGCGGCATGGTGCACCCCGGCATACCGCACCTGTCCGACGCCGCGATCGATCTGTTCCGCGACGAGTACGCGCTGCCGTTGCTGCCGCCCGAGCTGGCGGCCACGCTCGCGGCCACCGCCGAGCACGTCTTCCCGGTCCTGCTGATCCTGGGCCTGGCAACGCGGCTCTCGGCGCTCGCTTTGCTCGGCATGACGCTGGTCATCGAGGTGTTCGTCTACCCGCTCGCGTACCCCACGCACCTCATGTGGGCGGTGCCGCTGCTCCTGCTGTTGCGCAATGGCGCGGGACGCTGGTCGCTCGATGCGCTCGTCGCCCGTCGCCGCCGCTGAGGCACTGTATCCGCAGCGGCTCGTCGCTCCGAACGCGGCGCCGTGCTTTGATGCCCCCGTACGACGTTCGCCGGACTCCAGGATGACCGACGCCGAGCATTCCGATGTCGACCTGCAGTGGGCCGCCTGGATGGCCGCTGCACAGGCGGGCGACAAGGCGAGCTATCACGCGCTGCTTCACGCGGTGACGCCGTACCTGCGTGCGATCGCGCGTCGTCGGCTGGGCTCGGGCGACGATGCCGAGGACGCCGTGCAGGACATCCTCATGTCGCTGCACCAGGTGCGCCACACCTACGAGCCCGGCCGTCCATTCAAACCCTGGCTCGCGACCGTGGCATCGCGCCGGTGCATCGACCTCCTACGAAAGCGCGGGCAACGCCTGCAGCACGAGGTCGCCGCATCGGAAGACGACGCGGCCTGCATCGCGTCGGACGACAATCCGGAGGAAGGCGCGATGCGCGAGCAGGCGGCGGCGTCGCTCCGCGATGCGTTGACCGCGCTGCCCGCGCGCCAGCGCGAAGCAGTGCGGCTGCTGCGCCTGAACGAGCTCTCGCTCGCCGAGGCGTCCGCGGAAAGCGACCAGAGCATCGGTTCGCTGAAAGTCGCCTGCCATCGCGCCCTCCGCTCGCTGCATGCCGCATTCACGCGGCAGGACGAACAACGATGAACGACACCGACCGCTTGATCGAACGCCTCGCGGAAGGCGCTCGCCCCGTACATCCGCTGCAGTCGCCGTTGCGGCGCACAGCCCAGTGGGCGGCCGTGATGGGCCTGCTGGTCGCGCTGATCGTCACGCTGCACGGCCCGCGCCCCGGCCTGATGCACGCGATGATGGTGCCGGGCACCGGGCTCGAATGGCTCGGCAGCGTCGCCACCGCGTGCCTGGCCGCGTTCGCGGCGTTCCAGGTGAGCGTTCCCGGGCGTTCGCCGATGTGGGCCTGGTTGCCCGTGCCGGGCATTGTGCTGTGGCTCGGCGGTCTCGTGATCGGCTGCGTGTCCGATGCCGTGCACATGGGCAGCGCCGCGTTTGCGTGGCAGGGGCACGTCGCGGAATGCGGACATGCGATCGCCATGTCGAGCATTCCCATCGGTCTGGCCATGCTGTGGATGACGCGGTATGCCGCGACGTCGCGTCCGACACCGACCGCGACGCTGGCCGCCCTCAGCGCAGCGGCGCTGTCATCGGCGGCCGTCTCGCTGATCCATCTGGGCGAGACATCGTGGATGCAGTTCGTCTGGCACGTCGGTGCGGTCGCACTCGTCGCGCTCGCCGGCCTGGTCGGCGGACGCCACGTGTTAGCTGCGCTCAACCGCATCGGGGTTCGCTGACGAACGGTCGAGCACACGACGTAACTTTTTCGCGCGTGCCACGAACTCCTTGGTGCGGATTGGCGCAATGCCACCGCGCGCCGGCCTGATCGCCGCGTCCATTTCGTTCCGTGACCCAAGGAAAACTCCGATGAAACTCGATTCGCTTTCGGCCGGCTTCGCCCTCGCGCTCGCCACGGCGGGCCTCGCCTCCAGTCTTCCCGCGCCGGCGCAGGCGGCGGCCGGCGCCAAGGTCGACCTCGTCCATTGTTCGGGGGTCAATGCGTGCAAGGGCCACAACGACTGCAAGACCGCATCGAACGCGTGCAAGGGACAGGGCAGCTGCAAGGGCCAGGGCTTCGTGGCCGCGTCGGCCGCGGCGTGCTCGGCGATCGGCGGCACGCGCGTCGACCCCAAGGTGCATTTCAAGGTCGCGGCGTCGAGCCAGGTCCAGTGCCACGGCGTGAACACCTGCAAGGGCCATAACGACTGCAAGACCGCCGAGAACGCGTGCAAGGGCCACGGCAGCTGCAAGGGCAAGGGCTTCGTGAACCTGCCCGCGTCGAGCTGCACGAACGTCGGCGGCACCGTCAGCTGACATGGACGGCCGCCGCGTATCGCAGCGGGATGACTCCGGCGCTTCGGCGCCGGAGTCTCGACCCTTCCTGGGCTTCGGGATGGGACTGCGCACCGTCTACTTCGACGAAATCCTCGCGCGTCCGCCCGCGGTGGACTGGTTCGAGATTACCAGCGAGAACTTCATGGTCGGCGGTGGCAAGCCGCGGCACTACCTGGAGCGAATACGCGAGCGATGGCCGGTGGTGATGCATGGCGTGTCGATGTCGATCGGCAGCACCGATCCCCTCGACATCGACTACCTCACCGCCCTGCGCACGCTCGCGCGCGAGATCGAGCCGGCGTGGGTGTCCGACCACCTGTGCTGGACAGGGGTCGGCGGCATCAACAGCCACGACCTGCTGCCGCTGCCATACACGGACGAAGCGATCACGCACGTCGTCTCGCGCGTGCAGCAGGTGCAGGACTTCCTCGGTCGCGAGATCGTGCTCGAGAACCTGAGCAGCTACGTGGAATTCGACAGCTCGGCCATGCCGGAGTGGGAGTTCGTTAGCCAGATCGCGCGTCGCAGCGGCTGCCGGTTGCTGCTGGACCTCAACAACGTCGTCGTCAGTGCACGAAACCACGGGCTTGCGCCCACCCAGTATCTCGACGGCCTCCCCGCCGACCGCATCCAGCAGATCCATCTGGCCGGACACAGCGACTACGGCGACTACTGCATCGACACACACGACCACGCGGTGCCTGATGCGGTGTGGTCGCTGTACGGACAGGCGATCGCCCGGTTCGGCTCGATCAGCACCATGATCGAGCGCGACGATGACTTCCCGCCGCTGGACGATGTCGTGGCGGAAGTCGCGCAGGCGCGTGCCATGCACGTGCGGTGGGCGGAGAATCAAGTGGGAGCCGCGGCGTGAATTCGCTGGCCGCGCTGCAGTCGTCGTTCCTCGCGCACCTACGCGCGCCTGCCGACGCAACTTTCGATAACGTGCGCGACGGCTGCGTGCCCGCCGCGACCGGATTGCGCATCTACGCGCACGCCTACCGTTCGCGGCTGGTGGAGGCATTGGAAACCGACCATCCGATGCTCGGCCTCTACCTTGGCGATGGGTTGTGGTCTGCCCTGTGCGACGGCTACATCGATGCGTACCCGTCGCGGGTGCGATCCCTCCGCGACTTCGGCGCGCGGCTGTCTGCTTATCTCGCGGAGACCGCTCCCTTTAACGACCAGCCGGCAATTTCGGAGCTCGCGCAGTTCGAGCGGCTATTGCTCGACACGTTCGATGCCGAGGATGCCGACCCGCTCGCGTTCGGAGCGCTCTCATCGATACCGCCGACGCAGTGGCTGGACGTCCGCCTCGGATTGCACCCCGCGCTTCGTGTCTTTCGCCCCCGGACCAACGCGGTGCAGATCTGGACAGCCCTGCGGGACGGCGCGGCACCACCGCCTGCGGCCGAAGGATCGATGCCCGCCTGGATCAGTTGGCGCGATGCGGACCGCATGGGGCGTTATCGATCGTTGCAGACCTACGAGCGGGCGGCCCTCGACGAGCTGATTGCAGGTCGTCCGATCGCTTCCGCGTGCGTCGCCATGACGAGCTACCTGGACGAGGCGAGCGTCGCCGGCCTGTTCGTCGAGTGGATCCAAGGCGTTTTTGGGGCGGGGTGGGTCATGCGCGTCGAGCAGTCTGGCGAGCGCTGATGCGTGCGGCTGCTTAACAGGGGCTCCACCCGCGCTCGGGCGGGGTCGATGTCCGCTTATGGCCGAAAGCGGACATCTTTATGCTGCGCAGCACCTGCATTACACCGCCCTGCGAAGCGGTGTTGGCTGGTACGGACTGCTACGTGCCTGAGCCCGCGTCGATGCTCGAACCGCTGCGGGTAAGACCTCAGCGATAGCAGCGCTCTCGCTGCCGGGCCGATCTTGTGTAGTGCGGCAGGTGCCGGTGTGCCCACGCTTGACGCACTCGGTGAAAGCTTGAATTGCGCGTGCAGGGGCGCGGAGAGTCTCCCAGCCAGACCTAATGCAGAGCGACCGCGTTCGAAAACGCGAGATTTGGTCCCCGTTCGCATTTGGTCGCGAGCCTGCCGCCTCATTGCGGGAGCCGAGCCGGCGGGCACCCAGCGCTTTTCAAGAATCTACGCATAGAAGATGCCGGCCTCGATAGCGTCACTGTGTACACGGTGAGAGGGCAAGCCGCTCTATCACAGCAGCACGGGATCGAAACGTTTGCTTGAAGCGCACCTCGACAAGCGTCCAAGCACTAGCCCGTCCTACGGGGGGCCGAACCTAGCTACCCTGCGAGCTAGGGTGCGACAGACGGGTCGATCAAAAAGTTCTCCTTCCTATTTGACAAGCTCTGCGAAAGGTGGATCAATCGGTAATGGCCCTCGGGCCCGATCGCACAGGGAGGGCGAGATGAAGTTGCCACGGGACGGGAGCAGCGCACGTACACTGCGGGCGGCCGGTGCGGCGATCCTGTTAGTGGCCGCCGCCGCGGCGTTGCTCTTCTGGCGCGGTCCGAATTCCCAACTTATGCCGCGGGCGGCTCTTAAGTCGGCTCCCGGCGACACAGCCAAGACGCAGTTGTCGTTGAGTCGCAGGGCGGTTGCGCGCGCGCCGCTCCCTACTCCTGGTACTCCTCTCCCGATCGCGTTAAAGCAACTTGCTCCCGCGATCAACGCCGGTCAACCGCAGGCGACGTGCTACGCAGCTAAAGCCTACTGGTCATGCGAGTCCGTGGAGCAACGACTCGAGGTAGCTGAGCAGCTAGCCGTGGTTGGCGTGCCCGTCATCGCCGGACAGCCTAAGTCGGTAAGCGAATCGCTGCTGCAGGGCGCCGAACACGACGCACAACAGTGCGAACAAATCAAGACGGAACGTACTCGGGCCTACGACTTCCAAGCCAAGGCCGCTAGCGGCGACCCGCGGTTTGAACGCTGGCTCGTGCTGAGTCCGATGCTGCGGCAAGACGCTTTCCTTGACGATCTTGACCGGTGGAAGGACTACTCGGAGCGGTCGCGTCACTACATCGAGCGCAGCTTGGCCTCCCATCGTGCGGACGACCTTCCGCTGCTAATTGCGCTGCATGCGCCAAAAAATGTGGTTGGATTGCGCCCACCATATCGGGTGAACGATGACGCGACCTTCGTCGCGCTCGTGAGAATTGCTCATGCGAGCAGAGTACCGGTAGAGGCAACCTTCCAGAATGCGGCGACGCGGCTCGAGCGGCCAGCGGACACCTCGTTCATTGCTGCGGTGGAAGAGCGCGCACGCCGCCTAAGTGGGCCGTGGCTCGCATCTGCTACGCCACCTTCAATCGAACAGATTTTTATGGAAGGTCAATCGCCGGCATCCTGCCAGTGAACATGGAGAGTGAGTATGAAATGGATGGTGCGTACAGCAACTGCGTTAGTTCTTTTCGCCCTGGCGCTTCCGGCGCTAGCGGATCCTATTTACGTGACGCGTACGACTACCTGCACGGCTTACAGCTGCGTCAGGACGACGATAGTCTGGAAGATCAACGGTCTTGGTCAACAGGAGATCCTAAGCACTGAAACGGTGACCTACGCCAACCCGACTACGCAGGCTAAATAGGAGCAGATGCAATGATAAGGATCATTCTTGCACTACTAATGGCGATTTGCCTCATTCCGGCAGCGCACGCCCAAGCCCAGCCTACAACTCAGACGGTAACTAACACGACGTGCTCAGGGGCGACATGCACGTCAACTACTTACTACTTCGTGTGGAGCTTCGAACGCCAGCAATGGATGCTCGTTAGCGCCACTACCGTGATTGTTCCGTTCCGCGGTCAGGTGAAGTGAGGATTGTTCAATGAACGACAAGAACGTTCGATCACGCAGCCGGACAGCAATGGCTGTGGTTGCCACAGTTGGCGTGCTAGTAGGCTTTGCCGCTGATCGACTGCTTGTTAACGCGGACCGAGGGACGCAACTGTCCGCTTCGGAGATGCTTACGCCTTCTGGCGCAGATGTCGAAGCCGCCATCGCCGCCGCCGACGCGGCCGAGCGGGCGGGAGCGTATCGTATTCCGAAGCAAGCCCTGACAGAGGCTGAAGCGAATGCTGATGCGGCCAACAAAGCTGCCGAAACACTGAAGGCTAGAGCTGCGATCAATTAGTGCGATCCGCCATGTTGATTTCGTGCTGTAAATGAATGTGCGAGAACCGCGTTGGCGCTCACACGGCGACGCGAGCTGCATCCAAAAGGGCCGCCGCCACGGCAAGGCGGCCCTTTTTTGGGATTTGGTCAAGCTCGTACTGTCGCGTGAACCATGCGGACTTAAGCGAACGCACTTAATTGTCCTCGGCGAGGAACGTGCTTCCCACGCGGCTTCGTCTATTGCAGGGCAATACTCGGCGCGTACGCTGCGGATGAGGCGAAAAAGGCATACGCCACATGCTCCTTTTTGCGTCGAGGCGGCCGGATTGCGCAAGTCACGCATCGACGACTGTCAGTAGGTCAACTGACTGGTCGCTCCTAGCTTTTGCACGCGGCGCAGGTTCCTCGGCCGGGCCAAACTTAAAGGGAGGGCAACCCTTCGCGTTTCACGGGGCTTGACGTGGGCGGGCCAGAAGAGCACGCGGCCTTGGCACGAAGGCGCTCCACTACGCGCGAGTTCCAAAGTACTTGGACATGGCGTGCGTCTCGCTCGGCCCGTCTGCTTCTCGCCGAAAGCCGACCTTGTGCCGGGTCAGTATCTCTGCGCCTGTAGACTGCAAGCCCGTTCTACTTAGATCCCATATGTCCAATTTCAGTTCCGTCCTGAAAAGCGAAATCGCTCGCGTTGCTCGGAAGGAGATCAAGAACGCGGCAGATCCCCTGCGGAAAGCAAATGCAACCTACCGTCGGGAGATTGCCGAGCTGAAGCGGCAACTGTCGGCTTTACAGAAGGAGCTTCGCTCTCTCTCGAAAGCACCGCGGGCGAGCGCGCCGGTGGCGGCGGAAACTGCGGGGAGCACGCGATTCGGCGTGAAGGGCCTGAAGTCGCACCGAGCGCGCCTTGGGCTATCGGCCTCGGATTTCGGCCGTCTGGTCGGAGCGAGTGGTCAGTCGATCTATAACTGGGAAGCCGGAAAGGCAGTACCGCGCGCGAGCCAGCAGGCGGCGCTCGCCTCGATTCGCGGGCTCGGCAAGCGTGAAGCCGCCAAGCGGCTCGAAGCGTTGGCATAAGTGGTCTGACGCGCTCGAGTGTCGCCGCCACCGTGCAGTCTCCAACCGGAGACTTCATATGGCATCCAAACGTACACCCTGGAATAAGGGCAAGCTGGTCGGGCAGAAGGCACCGCTTCGGCTCAGCGAAATCTGGTCTATCCGAGTGCGCCTGCAGCTCGCGGGCAACCTACGCGACTTCGCACTGTTCAATCTGGCGATCGACTCCAAGCTCCGCGGCTGCGATTTGGTCGCCCTTCGGCTCCGAGACATCTCCCACGGGAACGCGATCGCCCGGCGCGCGATCATCCTTCAGAAAAAGACGGGCCGACCGGTCCAGTTTGAGCTGACCGACCTGACGCGAGCCGCCGTGGCCGAATGGGTCCATCAACTTCACCTCAGTGCGGCCTCATATCTTTTCCCGGGGCGGTGCGGCGAAGCCGGCCACCTCTCGACGCGACAGTACGCACGCATCGTCTCTGGATGGGTCACTGCCGTCGGACTAGACCGCCACGCGTATGGAACACACAGCATGCGCCGCACGAAGGCTTTCCTGATCTACCGGCGCACGAAAAACATACGGGCCGTCCAAATATTGCTTGGGCACACCAAGCTCGAAAGTACCGTCCGATACCTAGGCATCGAAGTCGAGGACGCGCTCGAGATGGCCGAGCAGACGGAGTCCTAGTCGCCCCGTCCTGGCGCCGCCGTCAGACGCATTGGCGGCGGCTCTCGACCCAAAGCGGACATGGCAGGACAATGCTGCTCTCGCGGTGCCGGCGCGGGAGCATCCCTACTTTCGTTAACTCAACTAGACGTACTAGAAAGCGCTAGAAGCTGTACTTCATGCCGACGCGTATACCGCGCGATGGGAACGCATGGAAGTGCACGTCCTCGACGCCCTCGTACGGTTCGCCGGGCAAGCGCGACGCATAGAAGTAATCGATGTCGTGGTCCCGACTATCCAGTGCGTTCAGCACCTCCAGGTGCACGCCGAGGCGCCCCATCTGCCGTGCGAGCCGCAGGTTGAGGAGGGTGGAGCCCTCCGAGCGCACGCTCGCGTCCTCGATCAGCGGGTAGCGGCCGAAATGCTTGAGCTGCGCGCTCGCGGTCCAGCCGCCGTCGTAGCGTGCTGTGAGCCCGGCGCCGACCACCAGCGGAATGGAACCGGGCACTCTATTCCCGGCCGGGTCGTCATCGCGGAACCGCGCCTTCGAATAAGAGGCCTCGAGGTTCGCGCTGTAGCGCTCGCTGGCGAACCACGACAGGCCGGCCTCCAGGCCTTCGCGGCGGCTCGGACGGCTCGGTTCCGTGGTGCCGGCATCACCGACGAACAGCAGCTCGGAGTCGAGCCGCAGTCCCCACACCGCCGCGGTGCCCTGTAGGCGGTTGCCGAGGAACAGTCGCGCGCCCAGCTCGGCGCCGAGTGATGGCACCAGCGGGTCGACGCCATCGACCGGTTCGCGGGTGGCCGGGTCGACGCGGATGGTGGTGCCGCGTGCGTCGTTGGAATGGAAGCCGCTGCCCGCGCTCGCGTAGAGCTCGAGCGCCTCGTTGGCACGGTAGGCGAGGCTGGCCTTCAGGGACGTGCGCCCGGCGCGCGCGTGGCCGGAGTTAGCATCCAGCGAGCCGTCCACGCGGAAGGCGTATTCGTCGCGCCGCGCGCCGAAGTAGCTGCGCCACTGGTCGTTGAGCTGGAACTCGTTGGCGACGAAGAGCCCGAAGCTGCCTTCGCGCACGGCGTCGTCGCGCACGGTGCCCACGAGTGCGCGTTCGCGCGTATGCAGCAGCGCCACGCGGCCGATGTCGTCGAGCCGGCCCTCACCGCCGACCCGCCACGTGCTGCGGCCGGACTTCCACTGCTGCGAAACATTGAAGCCGTACACCGACCGGTCGTCGACCTGCTGGAACTGGTCTCCGTCCACCGGGTCGTCAAGGAAGTAAGTGAAATTGGACCACAGGTCGAGCCGGCTAGAGATCGCATACGCATCGACACGGAAGTCGCCGCCGAATGCCGGGCCGGACCAGCCGCCGGACAGGCTGAGGCGCGAAGATTCACCTCCCACGGTGGTGTCGATCGACCCGAGGTCGGAGATCAGGCCGCCCGATACCGCGCGTTGCGGGATCTGATCTGGGGAGTTCCATTTATTGGAATAGCCCATAAGCATCAGATGCGCACGCCCGCCCGCGAGGTCCGCACTGTAGCGGAGCAGACCGCTGCCCTTGCGCACGTTCTCGTCGATGTCGGTCCACGGCCCGTCGTACGTCTGCACCTCTGCGGCATACAGCACGTCACCGCCGGCCGCGGGCGCAGAGTCGATGACCAGAGCGCGACCGTAACCGAAGCTGCCGAGCGCGAGTTCCGCGGCGCCTGCGTCCACGCGGTCGGCGATGTCGAAGCGCGCGGATCCGGCCGCCGAGAAATCCCCAACGTCGGCGTAGTACGGGCCCTTGCGATACGTCAGCGACTCGACCGTTTCCGGGATGAGGAAGTTGAGGTCAGTCCAGCCCTGCCCGTGCCCGTGCGTGCGCATGTTGACCGGCATTCCGTCAACGAAGGTGGCGAAGTCGGTGCCGTGGTCGAGGTTGAAACCGCGCAGGAAGTACTGGTTGGCCTTGCCGCTGCCGGAGTGCTGGGTGGCGATCAGCCCGGGCACCAGCTCCAGCAGGTCGCCGGTCCGCAGCAGCGGCCGGTCCGCGATGTCGGCTTGGCCGATGGTGCCCTCGGACGCGCTTACCGCCTCGCCCACCAGGCTGCGGCGGCGGCCGATCACGGTCACTCGATCCAACTCCCTTGCCGTGACGGACGCGGGGTTTTCCGCGGCCGGCGCCGGTTGAGGACGGACAGAGAGGCAGAGGCACGTCACCACGAGTGCTGCAAAAGGGTGGCATGCGCTGGGAAGCCTGAGCATGGGTGCGTTCCAAGTCGGCGGTGCTGTGAGGTTCTGCCGGAGCATCCGGACCTACGACGCGAAGGCCCTGGCGGATGCGCGGTCACGTCGCGTGTGACTCGGCAAACCCCGATGCACGCACGATCACCCAAGGCATCAAACCAGCAGCACGGCGCCTGAACAGCACCTTGCGCTTACAGAACTCGCAGTTCCCGGACGGCGGACGCTCCCCTACGAGGAACGTGTCCCGTGCCCGACAAGCCCGCAGGTCCGCTTCTGGCCGGAAGCAGACGTCCCTCTCTGGGAAACTCCAGTTGGTCGCGTCTTTCCTTTGCACCTCTAAACACGCTTGTCGGTAAACCTGCGTGAGGCAGCGATAGGATCGTTCGGTCGCCGGGCGGCGTCCGCCCGAAGGACGCGCGCCTGCGGGTCGGGACTACTTCGATACGCCCGCGCTCGTCCTGCTAAGCCGCTCCTCGACTCGACGAACTACAGGTCGCGGCCTCCGATAGTCTCAAACAAGTCTGGCGGACACTTGTATGGGCCCGATTGCGTGCCGAGGGGGCGTGCATCCTTCACGTTGAAGACTTGGGCCTCTTTACCATCCCACGTGTGGGACACGTTTCCGTCGCCCAAGATGACGTCCTTGCGATGCATGACTTCACCTGACACCGGCAGGAAGGTGTGCCGAGGCTCGGCGGTCACACCGTCTGGCGTGTACGTCCATTTAGTCGCAGTGGCGCCCCATTGGCCCGTAGCTTGTACGAAGAAATAGCCGACCTCGACCTTTTCGTCATAGAGCTTGGACCAGCAGCTATACCCGTAGCGCGTCTCCGTTCGATAGGAAAAGCCAACGCCAAGCCCGAATAGGTACTCCCGCTCGTTCGGCATACGCTCTTGAAGCAGTACCGCATATGCGGTCGACGTCTTCGGGCGGGCTACGACGACCGTGTAGACATCGTTTAGTCCCGGGACAAAAGTCTGACGGATATTGGGACCACCGCTCTGGCTGCTGAGCATTGTCCCGTTGGGGTCGTAGACGCGGACGACCACTTCCCCGTCCGTTTCGACGACGATAGTGTTCAACGAGCCAGCAACCGACGGAATGTAGTAGAGGTCGGCGGAAGTACCTTTTCCACTCGATTGGACGACCTCTCGCCCAGAAATCAATCGGCTTCCCACTGGGGCGGCGGACGACAGGTGGGGTATTACGCAGAGCGCAGCGGCGGCAAGCCAAGCGGACGCGTTCATTGTGAACTCGCCTTTGCGGGCAGCGAGCAGAACCTACATTTTCTTTGCGCGCGGTCGCGCTGGGTCTGAGCTAGTTCGCGCTCGTAATCCGCCTTAGCTTGATCCTTGGCACCGTAGAGTGCGCGAGCACGCGCATTCGACTCTTCTGTCAGTTTCGCGATTTCGTCGAGACGTTTCTGCCGCGCGAATTCAGCGGCGCGTTGGTCTGCTTCCCTTTTCGCGTTGTCTAGCGCGGCCTTGGCGGCGTACTCACGCAATTCCTTATCGCGCTGATCCTTCTTCTCGGCGAGTTCGCTCGCCGTGCATGCGCTGGGCGTGTCTAGGCTGCACCGCGGAATGGACGGAATCTCCGGCACGGACAAGTAGACCTGCGCGGATGCCACGAGTGGCGCCAGCAGCAGTAACAGCAAGGCGATCGTCGGCTTCGTGAGCATCCCCTTCCCCAAGGCAACTCGTGGCATGAGCGGCGCAGGCGCCGCGCTGTTATCAGACGGTAGCCCTCGGGGTAATGCAAGTGGCCGCGGCAGGAAACGCGACCGGCGAGATCAATTGCAGCGCTCGCCGGTCGGCTCATGCAGGGCCCTAACTGGATTCACAGAATACCGATGTACATGGGACGGCCTCCGACCTTTCCCGGTCTGGTGCTGATGGGCAGCGCAGTTAACGCTCGCCGTCGCCCAGCAGGTCAAGCGACCTCTCCCACGACGGCAACGTCCACCAGCTGGCAACCATGGCATGCGCCCGGCCCGCCTGCGGCTGCCTCAGTGCGGAGATTTCGTTGAAGGTAGGGGAGGCAAGTACGTACACCGGCCGCGTCCGGTAGCGGTTTGAGCACGGCTGATAAGGGTGGCGGTGTCGGCTACCCAAGGTCTGCTTCCGACCCAAAGCGGACATGGGCGGGCCAAGCCAGGATATTCGTGCCCTGGCCTACAATGCCGCCCGTGATCCGCTCCCAGCCCTTCGGTCGCGTCATGGCGCAGCTGGCCCTCGTGGCCATGCTGCTGACCATGTTTGCACCGATGGTGAGCCGGGCGATGCAGGCGCAATCAACGACGGCCGTCGGCGCGCTGCAGGAAATGGCCCTGTGCACGACCGAAGGCCTGCAGACGCGGCTGGTCGCGCTGCTGCCGCGCGCGTCGAGCGGACACGGTAGCCACCACGACGGTGCCGACCCCATGGGGCACGGCGGTGGCGATCCCGGCGATGCCTGCAGCTACTGCTCGCTGGTCGTGTCGCAGGTGCTGTTGCTGGCCTTGCTGATGGGTCTGTTGGCGTTCGCGCCCGCCGCGCCGCTGACCCAGCGACGTGGCATCACGTCCCGGCCATGGCGCAATGCGCGTGGCCTGGGCTCGCAGGCACCGCCCATCACGCTCTGATCCACAAGACTCGTCTATTTCCGCGTGGCCAAGGGCCGCGCTCTCGTGCTTTGGAGCTCCCATGTCGACCCCCCCGTCGCGCGCCGATGCGTTCGTCGCGCCTGCACATTGCCGTTTCCGTCGCCCTCGCGGCGCTGTCTCTCCCACTGACCGTCCGGGCGGATGATCCCGCTGCCGACGGGAACCAGCCCGCACACCAGCTCGACCGTATACAAGTGCGCGGTGCGCGCTCGCCGGCCGACGCCGAGCGCGCACTGACGCCCGGTGCCGTCACGATCATCGATGCCGATTCCCTCCGCGCGCGGTCGGTTGGCAACCTGTCCGATGCGCTTCGCTACGTGCCGGGCGTATGGACGCAGAGCGCCACCGGCGGCGATGCCGTCTTCATCTCGAGCGCGGCTCCAACCTCGATGCCACCGACTACGACAGCAACGGCGTGAAGCTGTTCCAGGACGGGCTGCCGGTCACCACCGCTGACGGCAACAACCACAACCGTTTCATCGACCCGGCGGCCGCGCGCTACATCACGGTCGCGCATGGCGCGAACGCGCTGACCTATGGCGCGAGGAACCTGGGCGGCGCGATCGACGCCACAAGCCCGACCGCGCGCAACAGCGTGCCGCTGGAGCTGTTCGTCCAAGGCGGCAGCTTCGGGCTCGTGAATGGCCGGCTCACGGCGGGCGGGGTCACAGGCGACTGGGACGGCCTCGTTACCCTTGACCAGAAACGTCGCGGCGGCTACCGCGCGCACAGCCGGCAGGATCGGTCGAGCGTATATGCGAACGTCGGCTGGCAGCCGTCCACCGACGTGGACCTGCGCCTGTTCGCCACGCACATCGAGAACGCCGAAGAGCTGGCCGGCGCGCTCACGCGCGCGCAATTAGACGCCGACCCGCGTCAGGCCAACCCGTCGGCGATCACCGGCAATTTCCAGCTCAACGTGCGCACCGACCGCGTCGCGGCGAAGGGCACGTGGACGCCGTATGCAGATCACCGCCTCGAACTGGGTGTGTCATACGAGGACCAGAACCTCTACCACCCGATCGTCGACAAGATCCTCCTCGACTTCGACGGGCCGGGCCCGAACGCGCCGATGGAGGTGTTCAGCCTGCTCAAGAACACGGAGCAGCGCACCTATGCGGGCGTGGCCCGCTACAACATCAAGTCCGGCACGCACGACGTGCTGATCGGCCTGAATCTGGCCGACACCCGCGAGACCGGCGGCAACTTCCGCAACGACGGCGGCCGCCGCAACGGACAGACCGGGATTATCGACAACCACTCCGATAGCGCCGAGCTGTTCGTGGTGGATCGATGGACGTTCGCGCCCGGCTGGACGCTCGTCTACGGCGCGCAGGGCGTGCGTACCGGGCGCGACGTGCGCACGACCGATCTCGCCAGCGGCACCGTGAGCAACCCTCGGCGCGACTATTCGTCGATCAACCCGCGGCTCGGCGTGCTGCGCGCCATCACGCCCACCAGCGAAGCCTTCGCCAGCGTAAGCCGGCTGTTCGAGGCGCCCACCACCTTCGAACTGACCGATGACCTGCACGGCGGCAACGCCACGCTCGATCCGATGCAGGGCACCGTGGTGGAGGCGGGGCTGCGTGGCGCGACGAAAGCCGATGCGTCGAAGCCACGCTGGCATTGGGATACCTCGGTCTACTACGCGCGGATCCGCGACGAGATCCTGTCGGTCGACAGCCCGGTCGCGCCCGGCACCAGCCTGTCCGCCAACATCCATCGCACCACGCATGGCGGTATCGAGGCGCTCGTCGGCGTGAGCCTGCCGCTCGGCAATGGCGTTGATCGCATCGAGCCGCTGCTCAGTGCGTCGTACAACCGCTTCTTCTTCGACGGTGATCTGGTCTATGGCGACAACCGCCTGCCGGCGGCGCCGGCGTATGCGATGCGTGGCGAAGTGATATATCGCCACGGCAACGGGTTCCTCGTCGGCCGACGTTCGACTGGGTGGGCTCGCGCTATGCGGACTTCAGCAACAGCTATCGCCTCGCGGGGTACCACCTCTTCGGCCTCCGCGCCGGCATCCGGCGCGACCGGTGGGAGGTCTTCGGCGAGCTGCGCAACCTGACCGACCAGCGCTACGTGGGCACGATGAGCGTCCGCGACCGAACGTCGGCGGGCGACGCTGTCCTGCAGCCAGGCGCGCCACGATCGGTAAGTGCCGAGGCGCGCTTGAGCTTCTAGCGGGTCAGACGGCGTCCGCGACCACCATCGTGTCCGACCGATCAGCGAAGCGGCGGCGACTCCTCAACGGCAGACCCAATAAAATGTATTGACTGGTTAGGGTCGGCCCAATATGTTGTGCCCGTCGAAGGTGCCGCGCCCGCCCGGGTCGGCTTAAAAGGGAACCCGGTGGGAATCCGGGACTGCCCCGCAGCGGTAAGTGGAAACGACCCGCGTCATTGGCACTGGCCCGAGCGGCTGGGAAGCGACGCGCAGTAGGTGGCGAGCACTCGCCGTAGTCCACGAGTCCGAAGACCTGCCTCGATCGGCGGCCGCGTGCCGCCGTTGGCCAGGCGTCCTCGTGGGAGGGACGGGGCGGTCCGCGGACCTCGTCCGCTGCCTTCCGTCTTCTTGCGTCGATGCCGGCTCGCCCGGGGGGGCGGGGGCCGGCACGGGCATGCCTGCGCCGCTTTCGCTTCCTCTCCATCGCCACCGGAGAGGAACCAATGACGAACGAGACACTCACCCCAACCGTGCCACACGTGGCGTCCGACACCGACGCGCCCGGCTTCGCACTGACCCCGCCGCATGCGCCGGCGACCATGACCGTGACCAAGCGCGACGGCCGCCGCGAGCCGGTCGACGTCGCCAAGATCGTGCGCGCCGTGCAGCGCTGCAGCGCAGGGCTCGATGACATCGATCCGATGCGCGTCGCGCTCAAGACCATCGGCGGCATCTTCGACGGCGCGACCACCCGCGAGCTCGACGAGCTTTCAATCCATACCGCCGCCGCGTTCACCGCCGAGGAGCCGCAGTACTCGCGCCTCGCCGCGCGGCTGCTCAGCGCCTACATCGACAAGGAGGTTACCGGGCTCGGCGTGCATTCCTTCTCACAGTCGATCCTGCTCGGCCACGACCTCGGCCTGATCAACGACCGCGTGCGCGAGGCGGTCGAGGCCAATGCCCGCAAGTTCAACGACGCGATCGACGCGTCCCATACGCAGCGCTTCGAGTACTTCGGCCTGCGCACGCTCTACGACCGCTACCTGCTCAAGCATCCGCACTCGCGACACGTCATCGAGACGCCGCAGCACTTCTTCATGCGGATCGCCGTCGCGCTGACCGACGGCCCGGCCGGCGCGCTGCAGCTCTACCGGCTCATGGCTTCGCTCGATTACATCCCGAGCTCGCCGACGCTGTTCAACTCCGGCACGCGCCACGAGCAGCTCTCGTCGTGCTTCCTGCTGGACTCGCCGCAGGATTCGCTCACGGACATCTACGCGCGCTACGGCGACGTCGCGCAGCTGTCGAAGTTCTCCGGCGGCATCGGCCAGGCCTACCACCGCATCCGGGCGCGCGGCTCGCTGATCCGTTCCACCAACGGGCGCAGCAACGGCATCGTGCCGTGGCTGAAGACGCTCGATGCCTCCGTCGCCGCGGTGAACCAAGGCGGCAAGCGCAAGGGCGCCGCCTGCATCTACCTCGAGACGTGGCATGCGGACATCGAGGAGTTCCTCGAGCTGCGCGACAACACCGGCGACGAGATGCGCCGCACGCACAACCTCAACCTCGCCAACTGGATCCCCGACCTGTTCATGCAGCGCGTCGACGCCGACGGCAACTGGTCGCTGTTCGATCCGAAGGCCGTGCCGGAGCTGCCCGACCTCTGGGGCGAGGCCTTCGAGCGCGCCTACGTGCAGGCCGAGCAGCAGGGCCTCGCGGTGCGCACCGTCAAGGCGCGCGAGCTCTACGCCCGGATGATGAAGGTGCTCGGCGAGACCGGGAACGGCTGGATGACGTTCAAGGACGCGTCCAACCGCACCTGCAACCAGGTCGGACCGGGCCGCACCGTGCACCTGTCGAACCTGTGCACGGAGATCCTGGAGGTGACGAGCGCGGACGAGACCGCCGTCTGCAACCTCGGCTCGATCAACCTCGCGCAGCACGTGGGCGAGGACGGCGTCGACTTCGACAAGCTCGCCGAGACCGTGCAGGTGGCGGTGCGCCAGCTCGACCGCGTCATCGACCTCAACTTCTACCCGATCGAGTCGGCGCGCCGCTCGAACCTGCGCTGGCGGCCGGTGGGCCTGGGCGTGATGGGCCTGCAGGACGTGTTCTTCAAGCTGCGGCTGCCGTTCGACTCGGTTGAAGCGCTGGCGCTGTCGACGCGTATCGCCGAGACAATCTACCTGCACGCGCTCGAGGCGTCCTGCGATCTCGCCGCGCAGCACGGCGCGCATCCGTCGTTCGCCGAGACCCGGGCGGCGGGCGGCGACCTGCAATTCGACCTCTGGGGCGTCACACCGACGCAGGCCGTCGCCTGGGAGGCGCTGAAGGCGCGCATCGCCACGCATGGCCTGCGCAACTCGCTGCTGATGGCCATCGCCCCGACCGCCACCATCGCCTCGATCGCCGGCTGCTACGAATGCATCGAGCCGCAGGTTTCTAACCTGTTCAAGCGCGAGACGCTCTCGGGCGACTTCGTGCAGGTCAACCGCCACCTCGTCAACGAGCTCAAGAAGCTGGGCCTCTGGACGCAGCCCATCCGCGATGCGATCAAGCTCGGCGAGGGGTCCATCCAGGCCATCGAGGCCATCCCGGAATCATTGCGGCAGGTCTACCGCACTGCTTGGGAGCTGCCGCAGAAGGCGCTGATTGACCTCGCCGCCGCGCGAGGCGCCTACATCGACCAGTCGCAGTCGCTGAATCTCTTCATGGAGAGCCCGAACATCGGGCGGCTGTCGTCGATGTACATGTACGCCTGGAAGTCGGGCCTGAAGACGACGTACTACCTGCGCTCGCGGCCGGCGACCCGCATCGCGAAGGCCACCGTGTCCACCGCGCCCCCGCAGGCCGCCCTCGCGTGCTCGCTCGAAAACCCCGAAGCCTGCGAGGCCTGCCAGTAGGCGACCCGACGTCCGCCGCGGGTGTTCTTGACGCCCGCGACCGAATCTCTCTGACCGGAACAACCCCATGCCCGCCGCACGCCTTCTAGACCCCGGCTTCGAGTTGACCCTGCGCCCGATGCGCTACCCGCTCTTCTACGACATGTACCGCGACGCGATCCGTAATACGTGGACCGTAGAGGAGATCGACTTCGGCATTGACATCAACGATCTGCGGGACAAGCTCACGCCGGCCGATCGCCACCTCATCGAGCGTCTCGTCGCCTTCTTCGCGACGGGCGACTCGATCGTCGCCAACAACCTTGTGCTCAACCTCTACCAGCACGTCAACGCACCCGAGTCGCGCATGTACCTGTCGCGCCAGCTCTACGAGGAAGCGCTGCATGTGCAGTTCTACCTGACACTGCTGGACGCCTACGTGCCCGACATAGAGCGGCGTGCCGCGGCGTTCTCGGCGATCGAGAACATCCCGTCGATCCGTGCCAAGGCCGACTTCTGCTTTCGCTGGATCGACTCCATCCAGCAGCTGAGGCGGCTCGAGACGCGCGAGGATCGGCGTGCATTCCTGCTGAATCTTATCTGTTTCGCCTGCTGCATCGAAGGTCTTTTCTTCTTCGCCGCCTTCGCCTACGTGTGGTTCCTGCGCTCGCGCGGCCTGCTGCCGGGGCTGGCAGCGGGTACGAACTGGGTTTTCCGCGACGAATCGGGCCACATGGCGTTCGCCCTCGAAGTCATCCGCACCGTGCGCGAGGAGGAGCCGGGTCTGTTCGACGCCGCGATGGAGCGTGAGGTTCGGACGATGCTGCGTGACGCGGTCGAAGTGGAGGCGGCGTTCGCCCACGACGTGCTGTCTGGCGGCGTGAACGGCCTGTCCCCTCGCGAAATGCGTGAGTACCTGCAGTACGTCGCGGATCTCCGGCTCGCCGCCCTCGAGCTTGAGCCGGAGTTTGGTAGCCGCAACCCGTTCGCGTTCATCGAGTTGCAGGACGTCCAGGAGCTGACCAATTTCTTCGAGCGTCGCGTGTCGGCGTACCAGGTCGGGATCAATGGGGAGGTCGCCTTCGATGACGCCTTCTGATCCCCCACGCCAGGTGCGCCTGTGGGAGATCGTGTTCCCCGATCACACTAACCACTTGGGCACGCTGTTAGGTGGGCAGGCACTGGCATGGATGGACAAGGCGGCGTTCGTGGCCGCCACGCGCTACGCCAAGCGCACCACGGTAGTGACGGCGCGTTCGGAGCAGGTCGACTTCCATGTACCCGTACGGCAAGGCCAGCTGGTCGAGCTGGTCGCACGCGTGGTCGACGTGGGCCGCAGCTCCATGCGCGTGGAGGTCGAGCTCAATACCGAGGACCCGCAAGCGGCGACACGACACCTGTGCACGCGAGGGCATTTCACCATGATCGTGCTCGACTCGAACGGGCGGCCGGCGCCGGTGGAGCCGTTCAGGGAAGTGGCGCCCATAGGGTCGTCGGAATCGTAGGAGGCTGCTGTTGCCGATGTCCGCTTCTGGCCGTTAGCGGACGTCGCCACTTGCGATAGTTGGCTGTAGGCGGTAGCCCGTATCTGACGAGAAGAGAGCACGAAAGTAGTAGTGTTTTCCCTCGCGGAAAGGCTGCGATACGTTTACTACCTGCAATATCTTGATGGGAGCATCGGGCTCGATTCCGAGCACATGGTCATCGGCTGGGATCTCGACGGTGAACGTTTCGCCCTTGCCGATTCGGGCCAGAGGGTTGCCGTCGAGATAAATAAGCCATCGGTTGCCGTTCGCGCCCGGCGGGCCGCCGGTGTCGCGGGTAAAGGTGACCGTCGCTCGAGGTGCGCCGTCTGGCAATACGGGCGTAAAGATGGAGTCGGCTGGGGCTTGACGCGCTGCCGACGGTCCAATCGGATCAGAGCTGCACCCGCCGGCGAGAATCGCTAGAAGTAGCGCAAAGGCCGCGGAACGACTGAGGTGACTGGTAGGCGATACAGGCAGCATAGGCGTTGCTCCGGATTTCGTCCGCTGATCGTCGTTCTCGTGGGGATACTGGTCAATCGCGGGGCTCACCACGGGTGACGCGACGTCCCCCCGGTTTTGAGTAGCACGCCGATCTGGAGTCCAATCCCCGGCAGCAAGGAGATTGGACGTGAAGAAGCGTTTTTCCGAAGAGCAGATCATTGGCTTCCTGCGTGAGGCGGAGGCCGGCATGCCGGTCAAGGAGCTGTGCCGGCGGCACGGTTTCAGCGAAGCCTCGTACTACCTGTGGCGCAGCAAGTTCGGCGGCATGAGCGTGCCGGATGCCAAGCGCCTGAAGGAACTGGAGACGGAGAACGCCCGGCTGAAGAAGCTGCTGGCCGAACAGGTCCTCGAGAACGAGGTGATCAAGGACGTCCTGCGAAAAAAATGGTGAGCGCACCGGCCCGGCGGGAACAGGTGCGCTACATGGTGGGCAAAGGACTGAGCGAGCGGCGTGCGCTGGCAATCGTGCGGATGAGCGCGAGCGCGTTCCGCTACGCGCCACGGCCTGATCGCAACATCGAGCTGCGCGAACGGATCGTGGCGCTGGCGCAGCGGCACCGGCGCTACGGCGTTGGGATGATCCACCTGAAGCTGCGCCAGGGCGGCCAGCTCGTGAACTACAAGCGCGTCGAA